>JBBQLG010000044.1:0-40488 GCA_038327655.1 Cytophagales bacterium | reverse complement strand
CCTTCATAGAGGCCTTTAATTGCGGCCTGCTTGAAGGCTTCGTAGTCAAATGATTCGGTCATGGTAGAGTGAAATTAAAGGAGATTTTTCTTTTTCCCTTCTATTCCCCCTTAGGCCTGACACAGTTCAGCGGGCAGTCTCAGAAAAAATGAAAATGACGGCCAGGAATGTCATCCGTCAGCAGACCAAAGAAGAAGCTGAACTCAAGAAGCTGGCAACCAGCCTGAAGGGTTAATTTACTTTTTATACAACGCCCGTTCAGTCTCGACAAACTGAACGGGCGTTGTATTTCCGGGTCAGAAATTATAACCCGCCCCCGCCCCGGCCGTTTGGTAGCGGGTATCATAATCCGTATGGATGAACAAATTTTTAGTGACCGTGTATTGCAGTTCGACGTGTGCCCGCACGTAACCACCGACAAGCCACTGCGTCTGGTACTGAAAATCCAGCCGGGGAAACAGCATCTGCTGACCCGATAACTGAAACCGTACGTTGCCCCGCGAATCGAGTTTCACTTCCGACTCAATCAAAAACGGCAGCATGTAGCGAACACCAGCCACCGTCCGCAGAATTTTCTGATCACCGGCTGCTATTGTTGGATCGCTGCTATCGAGAGTTGTCCGACGTAGAAATCGCTCGTTACCCCCATCCACGCCGGCGAACACCCGGAACCAGTCGCCAAAGTAGCGTTCGTAGTCCAGGTCGAACTCGAAGTTGTTAGTGCGCCAGTCATGATCCCCCCCGGCAATGATGGCGTTTTTGTTATTCGAAATGTTCAGCCCGAAATAGTTGAGCGGGTAACCGGGCTGGACGAATCCCCAAACGAAGGGCTGGTTGTCGCGCATTTCGCGCAGGTGTAGTTTTTGAATCTGGGCAATCGACGAATCCGGTTTATCACCGTAGCTAACCACCCGCGCCATGCCGCTGAGCATATGGTAGAGCAGGTGGCAGTGGAAAAACCAGTCTTTGTCGTCGTCGGCCATAAACTCGATGCTTACGCTTTCCATCGGCGAGACGTTGATCGTGTGCTTGAGGGGCGAGTATTGCCCCTGCCCGTTGAGCACCCGGAAGTAGTGACCATGAATATGAATCGGGTGCATCATCATGGTATTATTCATCATCCGAATCCTGACGATTTCGCCCCGCCGAATCTGAATCATGTCGGCCCGTGAAAGTGGCTGCCCGTTGAAACCCCAGATGTAGCGGAACATGTTGCCCGACAGCGTCAGGGGAATTTCGCGGATGGGTCGATTAGCGGGAAATACAATCGGCTCGGTCGCTTTCAGGATGCTGTAGTCGATGGTATTCTGCTCGTCCATCATGCTCATGCCTTCCATCCCACCGTCCGATTTACCGTCCATCTTCATGCCTGCCATCCCATCCGCCTTGCCATCCATCTTCATACCCGCCATCCCCTCTGACTTGCCGTTCATCGTCCTACCCGGCATACTGTCTGTTGTGGCATCTCCCATTTTCATCTGACTGTGGTCCATGCCACTCCTGTCATCCGCTTTCTTAGGAGTCCCCGACGGTTTTAGAGTCGCCTTCATCTGGCCGTGTTCCATACCAGACATATCCATTTTGCCATCTTTTGCCATGTTCATCCCCGCCATGTCCATGCCCGCCATATTCATACCGGCCATCGGCGTGGACTTCTTCTTTGCCTTTGTCGCTCCCATGTCCATGCCTTTCATGTCCATCCCAGAGTCCGACCGGTCCGCTGATGCGGATTTTGGCATTGCACCCATTTTTTTGGGTTTCGCTGGGGCCGTCTTTTTGGGTTTTGACTGGCCCATGTCCATCTTGCTGTGATCCATCCCCGCATCGGCCGGTACGCCGTGGTCGGATTGCCGCACCACCGGCACCCCGGAGCGGGGCTGCGCCATATCCTTGCCTGACATATCCATCCCCGGCATTGATTCGGATTTCTTAGGCGCAGCCTTTGCCGGTTTCACCGACTTTTCAGGCATAGCCATACCACCCATCGACTGGGCTTCATGCTCCATCGGCCCGTTCATATCGGTATTGTTCTTATTCGTGTCGTCGGGTCGCCCCATGGCCATCGTTCCCATACCCATGCCACCCATCTGGCTCATATTTCCCGTCAACTTGTAGAGATCAGGCCTGGGAATAGTTTGCGCGTGTTGCACCGGACCACTACCAAGCAAGGCGGTAGCATAACCCGATCCGTCCTGGGCGGTGGCCCGCAGCTCGAAGGCCCCTCCCTGGGGTACCGTTACAATAAAATCGTAGGTTTCGGCAATGGCGATGAGCCGACGATTCACATCGACGGGCTGCACGTCCACGCCGTCGGCCGCAATCAATTTCATGGGGCCACCCGCGTAGTTGAGGTGAAAATAGGTGGAGGCTCCGGCGTTAATTACCCGCAGCCGTACGGTTTGACCGGGCTTAATTTCGGGGTAACGAACCGTGTCTTTCCCGTTGATAAGAAACCGGTCATAATACACGTCTGAAATGTCCATGGGGGCCATTTTCTGCATCGACTGGCGCAGATAAGCCCCTACTGCTTTGTGCTTAATGATGCGGTTGAGCGACTGTACGTTGTCTTTTTTAATGGAGTACCACTCATTCCGTCGTTTGAGGTTCTTAAGAATATAGGCCGGATTTTCGTTCGTCCAGTCCGACATCAGAATAACCAGATCATGATCTACTTTATAGACGCGCTCCTGAGGCTGAATAACGATGGAACCGTACACCCCCACCTGCTCCTGGTAGCGGGTATGGGAGTGAAACCAGTACGTGCCTGACTGCACCAGCGGATACTCAAACGTACGCGTGGTACCTGCCAGAATAGGGGGCGTCTCCAGATAAGATACGCCATCCTGAATATTGGGCACCAGTAACCCATGCCAGTGCAACGAAGCTTCCGTCTTTAATTTGTTGTGTACACGGATTACGGCAACGTCCCCCTCCGTGAATCGCATCGTTGGGCCTGGAATACCCCCGTTGATGGTCATGGCCCGCTTTGGTTTACCCGTAATGTTAACGGTCTGCTCGTCGATGTTCAGGTCATATTCAACGCGCTTTCCGGTGAGTTTTACGCGAGCGAGGGCCTGCGGCCGCGAAACGGGCAGTGCGGTTTTTAGTAGTGAAAAGCTGGATTTATCCGGGTCGCGCTGGTCGGAGGTTATCGTGGTCGCGGGCTTATCCATTGAGGAATGCTGCGCCCTGCCGGGTAACAAAGCCACCCAAAAATAGGCTATCAGAACCACTAGTGCGTTGAGTCGTTTCATTGATTTTTATTAACGGTTAACGGGCATGAACAGCGTACAGGTCAGCAAAGCGGCCTGTACGCTGTTCATGCCGATTGTTGTAAAAGGATAGCTGATTACTTATCCAACGCCTTTAGCTTGGCTTTCATCTGCCTGATCTCAGCCTGCTGATCGACAATAATTTTAGCGGCTAACTGCTTCACCTCAGGATCGGTAAGCGATGCCTGTTCACTCATCAAAATGGCCGCAGCATGGTGGGGAATCATGCCTTTCAGGAAATCTTTATCCGAAACGGCGGTCTGCTCCCGGATAAGCAGGAAAAATACCACCAGGGCCACTATGCTGGCTACGAGAATGATCGCGTTTCGTTTCTTATCCATGTACATAGATGACATCACCATTAGTTCGATGATGACCATCGGCATCGTCATCAGACCAGCCATGTAGAACTGGTCTACGTTCGGAACGACGTTATCGAACGTATTGACCATTGAGTACATGAGGACATACATGGCGACAAAGGATAAGGCAACCATCAGGAGTAGTTTACGATAGGTTTGCTGGTGCTGCCCAGGTGCCGGGGGCTGTGTATGCATTTGCATAAATCGGTTGGTTTAGTGTAGGTAGAACTAAAAAAGCTGTCCCACCGGATGGCGGGACAGCTTACAAGATTAGGGTTACAGCGTTACAAAATTTCAGCGCGTTACATCACTACCTTACGGGCGGACTATTGGCTCCGCCTTGTAGCCCGCCCGCTCTACAGCTTTTTTTACGTCGTCGCCAACGCGGATATCCCCGGGCCGCCGGGCACTGGTTTGAACGGTCAGAATTTTGTCGGGACTATTGGTGTCCACGTTCCAGCCATCGAGTTGTTCGATCTCATTGAGGAACGGCGTTACGGTGGCTATGCAACCGCCACACTTAATGTTGGTTTTAAAACTGAGCGTTTCCATTGATTTTACTGGTTTTGTTTAAAACGAAATAGGGGTAAACTCTTTTTACGTTCAGACTGGCCTACATGAATTTATAGTTTAGCCGCCCGCAGTCTCAGACTGTTACTAACCACCGACACCGAACTGAGGGCCATCGCAGCCCCGGCAATCATGGGGTTGAGCAAAAATCCGTTGATGGGATACAGCAGGCCAGCCGCGATGGGGATGCCAATAAGATTATAAATGAAGGCCCAAAACAGGTTCTGGCGGATGGTTTGTACCGTCCTTTTTGAGAGCTGCAACGCCTTGGGCACACTGTTTAGGTCAGAAGTAATCAGCGTCATTTTAGCTACATCCATCGCAATGTCCGATCCCCGGCCCATAGCGATGCTGACGTCGGCCTGCGCCAGCGCCTGCGAGTCGTTGATGCCGTCACCGACCATGGCTACCACCTTGCCCTGCGCCTGTAGCTGTTTTACAAAATCGGCTTTGTCGGCGGGCAGCACTTCGGCCCGGAAGTCGGTTACGCCAACGGATTTGGCGACGGCCGCAGCCGTTTGGGCGTTATCGCCCGTCATCATGTACACGGCGATGCCACGGCTCTTGAGGGTATCAATCGCTTCCCGCGAGGTTGCCTTTACCCGATCAGCAATGGCAATCACGGACAGAATCTGCCAATCATCCCAGAAGTAGACAACCGTTTTAGCTTCGTACTGCCAGCCGGTAGCCAACCTGTCCAACGAAGGCGTGAGCAACGGAGCCAAACCGCCCTCATCCAGTAATCGGCGGTTGCCAACCCGGTACGTTTGGGCATTATACCGTCCCGAGACGCCCCGTCCCGTCAAACTCTCGAAGCCAGTTAGTTCGACGCCCGTCGTACCTGCCGCTTTCAACCGTTCCACCACCGCATCGGCCAGCGGATGTTCCGACTGAGCTTCTAAGGCGTACAGCACGGACTGTAAGGCGGGTACATCGGCGTCGGCAACAAACCAGCGCAAGTCGGTTACGGTGGGCTTGCCTTCAGTAATGGTACCCGTTTTGTCCAGCACGACGGCATTGACCTTATAGCCGAGTTCTAAGCTTTCGGCGTCCTTGATCAAGATGCTGTTCTCAGCCCCTTTACCCACCCCCACCATAATGGCAGTAGGCGTGGCCAGTCCCAGCGCACACGGACAAGCAATGACCAATACCGTAACTGAGGTCAGCAGCGCGTGAGTGAACGCATTTTCACCCCCAGCCAGCATCCAGACCGCAAACGTCAGGAGGGCTATGCCCATAACCACCGGCACGAAAATACCGGCAATTTTATCGACTAGCTTCTGTACCGGAGCTTTGCTGCCCTGCGCGTCCTGCACGGCCCGGATAATTTGCGCCAGCAGGGTTTGGCTGCCTACCTTCTGCGCCACAAACCGAAATGAACCTTTCTGATTGATGGTCCCGGCAAAGACCGGTTCGCCAGTAGCCTTGGCCACCGGCACCGGCTCCCCCGAAATCATGCTCTCGTCCACGAACGATTCGCCCGACTCGACCGCACCGTCGACGGGGATTTTCTCGCCCGGCCTGACCACAATGACCTGCCCCACCTGTACCTGCGTAATGGGTAGATCACGCTCGATGCCGTTCTCGACGATGCGGACGGTCTTGGGTTGCAGGCCGATGAGTTTTTTCAGGGCCGATGAGGTGTTCGATTTGGCCCGTTCTTCCAGCAGTTTGCCGAGTGAAATAAACGCGATCACGACCGCTGCGGCCTCAAAGTACACGTGGGATTCCAGGCCCCGGCTCGTCCAGAACTGCGAGTAGAGCGTGGTAAACGCACTGAACAGAAAGGCAATGCCGGTCGACAGGGCCACGAGCGTATCCATATTGGCCTTGCCGTAGCGGGCCTGTTTGACTGCGTTGACGAAAAACGACCGGCCCAGCCAAAACACCACCGGAGCCGCCAGCACCATCATCAGGTAATTGGCGTATGGAATCATCATGAAGAACATACCAACCAGTACCACCGGCAGCGAGAGGACAACCGCCCAGATCGTGCGGGTCTTTAAGGCTTCGTAGTAGCGTTGCTGGGCTTCCTGCTGCACCTGGCCGGGGTCTTCGACATCGACCACCAAATCGTAGCCGATACCCTGCAGGACCTGCTGCATACCGGCGGGGGTAATAACGGCGGGGTTAAAATCCACCGTAGCCGACTGGTTAGCGTAGTTGACGGTTGCTTTCTGAACGCCGGGTGTGTTGCCCAGCATCGACTCGACACTCACCGCGCAGGCGGCACAGGTCATCTCCAGCACCGGGAATGTCTGGTGGGTCAGGGGCGCGTTCGTACCGGGAGTGGTTTTGGGCTGGGCTGTATCGGGGGTGGTCATCGGTGGCTTTGTTAGTTAAACAAAGATCGCTACCCTACCCACCAGATACGTTACACAATTCCCCCGCCCCCTTGTGAGATTTGGGAGGGCGAAACCGCCTGCTGTTGCAACGCCTGTTTCCGGTAGCGAATCTGCCTAAAAAACGAAGGGGTCAGGCCCGTCCGTTGCCGAAACTGGTTGGAGAGGTGCTGTACGCTGCTGTAACCGGTGCGGTGGGCAATCTCGGTGAGGGTATCATCCGAATAGACCATCCGCTCCTTGACTTTGTCGATGCGCCGGTTGATGATGTAGGTTTCCAGCGTTCGGCCCTCGTCGCGGGCGAAGTGCCGACTCAGCGTATCGTAATCCAAACCCAGTTCGTTCTGGAGTTGCGTTGACAGGCGGGTCGTTGTTTCGCTGACGTCATCCTGCCGGAAATAGTCATCAACGAACGTCCTGACCCGCTGATGAACGGATGGTGGCTCCGCCTGAATCAGCGAGAAGCCCTGTTTAGTCAACGCCTGCTCAATCCGGGACCGGTCATTCGGGTTGAGCGGATCACGTAGAGTGACGACACCCAACTGCACCTCAGCAACCGGAATGCCGAGCTGACCAAGTTCAGTTAACACCGCGTCGATGCAGCGGGCGCATACCATACCCCGTACTCGTAGTTCCGCGCCATCTTTCATAGATGCTCTATTTTTCAAATTCTCCAATCGATATTGCTTTATCGGTGTAAAACATTCTTCAACATAGTGTGCATTACAGGAGCACTACTTTTCATAGGGACAGGTTGTGAAGTGAATGACAAGCCACCGTATTCAAACGCGAGTACAACGCCAATGGACAGCATCGCTAAACTAATGCCGGTGAGCAGCCATTTGCTTGCCATAGTAGCGGTTTCGGCCTCCCCGGAAGTGTCCATACCGGCCATTTTCTTGGGTAGCTTGTTGGCATGGGCCACCCCTGCCGTCATACCGTTACCCATGTCAGCGTCCAATGTATGTGATACAGGGACGCCACCTTTTCCTAAGGCTTTTTCAGTACCCATGCCGTGTTTGAGTTTATTTTTGACTAACCACCAGTTCACGGGGTAAGCCAGCACCCCGCCTGTCAGCGTGGCCAAGGACATAACAATCCAGAAACTGGCCGAGGTGGGTTCCATTGCCCCCGCCACCCGCATCATCAGGATAACCATCACCGAAACCATCCCGGCCATCATGGCATTCATTGACATGAACTCAGGCAGGAATGTCTTACGTACCGCCTGAGCGTAGCTTACGCCAAGCATATCTTTTGCAAACAAGGCCTGGAAAATAAGCAGACCAAAAGCAAAACCGGTTACATACTCTACGACTATATCCCAACCCATTGGTAAATTCAGCAAACGGGTAATAATAATCGCCAGAATGATGCCAGACGCGTCGCCTGCCACGCAGTGAATCGTAGAACCAACCGATTGTTTCCAAAGTGGAGCAATGAATTTCGGATGTGTACCAGGGGAAGGCTCCCGGCAGGAAATCCAATAAATAAGCAAAGCAACGGGCCCCATATACAGCGTTACCAGGAACCAGCCCCACTTCATTACCTTCATTTCGGGGGTGTTCATTACCAAATCATAGGTAACATACGCTACAGAAAGGGCCGTAGTTATAAACCAACTCCACAGTAACCAGTCCGGAAAAATCCAGGTCATTCTCATTTGTTTTTTTATTCAGTTAGGATGTCAGCAAAGCTAACCGGAAGGTACTTTCGTTGTATAAGACCCCTTGTGTAAGATTAGATACGTTTCCTTACAGAATTTTGCAGATTACTTCCCAAGCTGCAAAAATTACAACCCTGGCAATTAACGTTATAAAAACCGTCTCGCTATCAATGCACCGGGCTCAAACCATGCCCCGTATCCGCTGGCTAACAACGTCATTGGAATTTGTCCTGGTTATCATCGTAGGCTTAATCTTCTCTTTGACTCATCGGAAGGACGAGCTGGTGACGGAGTGGGGTATCTTTATTCGCAAACGTATTCGATGAGCTAACAGACAACGCTACAGATGGCGTTTGCCAAACTGCTTGTAAAATTCAGCCGGTTTGTTGCAGAATTCGGACATTTCAGACCTATTGGGTCGATTTGGTGTTGTATAACCAAAACAGTATCACATAAGTTAAACCCCGGCCATTAATACCCTTACCTGCTCCAACGATATGTACCATCAACAGCACACCAATCTGCCGGGTGATCCCGCCAAACCGACCGAGCCGGTCGCACCCGCCGAAGAGCAGGCGCTGCAACACATCGGCCATGACGGACACAGCAGCCCGGCTACACCTGAGCAACACGAAGGTGGCACCGGTATGGATCATGGAAAAATGGACCACAGTACGATGGATCATAGCAAAATGGACCACGGGACTATGAAACAAGAAGGGCATTCGATGGCCGGACACGACCACGGGGCCATGATCGCCGATTTTCTGCGCCGGTTCTGGGTGTGTATTGTCCTGTCAGTGCCGGTGGTGGCTTTTTCGACCATGTTTCAGACGCTGGTCGGCTACCACCTGGATTTCCCCTTTCGGAATCCGATTGTGCTCGTCGTGGCTTCGATCATTTATATCTATGGCGGCTGGCCGTTCCTGACTGGTATGGTGGGCGAACTCAAAAACAAACAAGTAGGGATGATGACGCTGGTGGCCGTCGCCATCACGACGGCCTATGCCTATAGCATGGTTGTATCGGTGGGCTGGCTGCGGGGCATGGACTTCTTCTGGGAACTGGCCACGCTGATCGACATCATGTTGCTGGGACATTACATCGAAATGAAGTCGGTGGCCGGGGCCTCGCGCTCGCTGGAACTGATTGTACAGATGTTGCCCTCCGATGCGCATAAAGTAGACGGGACTAAAATCAGTGACGTAAAAGTCGATACGCTGACCGTCGGCGACGTGGTGCTGGTCCGGCCCGGCGAGCGGATACCAACCGATGGCGAAGTGGTAGAAGGTAGCAGCGCGGTCAACGAAAGTATGCTGACCGGCGAAAGCGTACCGGCTCAGAAAACAGTGAAGGATACGGTCATTGCCGGGGCTGTCAATGGCGAAGGCTCCCTCAACATTCGGGTGACGCACAAAGGCGAGGACAGCTACCTCAACAAAGTGGTCAAGATGGTTGAGGAAGCGCAGGGGGCCAAATCCCGGACGCAAAACCTGGCCGACCGGGCGGCAGGGTGGCTAACCATCACCTCCCTTTCGGTAGGATTGATAACCCTCGTTGCCTGGCTGTGGGCTGGAAAGGATGTGGCCTTCGCCATCGAGCGGATGGTGACGGTGATGGTGACGACCTGCCCCCACGCGCTGGGCGTAGCCATTCCGCTGGTAGTGGCCATCTCGACGGGTATCTCGGCACGCAACGGGCTGCTGATTCGCAATCGTACGGCCTTTGAGGAGTCGCGTAAAATTACGGCGATGGTCTTCGACAAAACTGGTACGCTCACCGAAGGCGCGTTTGGCGTGACCCGCGTCAAAACCCTGACCGATGGCGTGGATGAAAAGATGCTGCTGGGTACGGTGGCCTCTTTGGAGCAACAATCGCAGCATCCCATTGCAGAAGGTATCGTACGGGAAGCCAAAAAACGTGACCTGTCATTGCCCGCCATCGAGAACTTTCAGTCCATCACGGGCAAGGGCGTTTCGGCAACGGTGGCCGGCAAATCGGTCGTAGTGGTCAGCCCCGGTTATCTGAAAGACAAAAATATTCCGTTGCCACCGGACGCGCTGTCGGGCGGGGTCGAAACGGTCGTGTTTGTGCTGATGGACGACCATCTTGTGGGCTATGTGGCCCTGGCCGATAAAATCCGGGATGACTCGAAGGAAGCCGTGCATCGGTTGCAGCAGTCGGGCATCAAGGTGTACATGGCCACCGGCGACAATCAAAAAGTAGCCGATGCGGTAGCGAAAGAGTTGGGTTTAGACGGCGTTTTTGCCGAGGTCTTACCCGACCAGAAAGTGACCATCGTGAAAGACTTGCAGGCGAAAGGGCAGTTCGTGGCCATGACCGGCGACGGGGTCAACGATGCCCCGGCTTTGGCCCAGGCGAACGTGGGTATTGCCGTTGGTTCCGGCACGGATGTGGCCGCCGAAACCGCCGACATCATCTTAGTCAACAGTAACCCGACCGACATCACCAATCTGGTTGATTTCGGGAAGGCCACCTACCGCAAGATGATTCAGAACCTGCTGTTGGCCACGGGCTACAACGTCATCACGATTCCGCTGGCTGCCGGAGTGCTCTATCCACACTTTGTCCTTAGCCCGGCTATGGGTGCGGTGCTGATGAGTGCCAGTACGGTCATTGTGACCCTGAACGCGCAGTTGCTGAAACGGAGTATTAACGGGAAACCGAACAAACCTCAAACCAACCCAAACTAAAGTCGAACCCGGCTGACCTATCAGCCCCGAAAGGCCATACCTGATTCGATAAATCAGTCTCTTGCGGGACACAAATTGCCTGATTAAAGCCTTCGCTTTAGTGAGCCAAAAGTACTATGTAAATACTTGAAAATCATATAGTTGATAACATTTTAAATATCACATCGGCGGCTGATTTAAGTCATAGAAATTCCGTTTTCAACACCCCACCTTTGTTGCAGCATTCGGGACTCGAATTGCCATGCCCCATATCGTATAGGCTAACACGTTTATTGATTCGTATGAAAACCATCTGCCAATCGGCATGGCTGATCATCGGATTGCCGGATCGTAACTCAACATAATTTATGAAACGTTTTTTAAGCCCCACATTCCTGTTGTTTTTTCTGGCAGGAAATCAATCGCTTCCTGCTCAAATCGCGCCAGGCAATATTGCTCTGCCCCAAGCTCGTATAGCCGACACCGTCAGCTACCGGGGCATGACGATGAGCCTGCCAGCCTCCCGCGACTATGCCGGGCAGCGAGTAAAACCGACCGGCAGGCGGGTAGAATATGACCTGACAGTGGCCGAGACAGTGGTCAATATCACCGGCAAGCCAACGAAGGCGTTGACCATCAACGGTCTCACGCCCGGCCCTACGCTTGCGTTTACAGAAGGGGATTATGCCGTGATTCGGGTGCATAACACGCTCAAAACCGAAACCTCGATCCACTGGCACGGCCTTCTGGTTCCGAGTCGGTATGACGGAGTAGCCTACCTCAATACGCCCCCCATCGGCCCTGGTCAGTCGCTGACGTTCGAGTTCCCCATTGTGCAGTCGGGTACGTATTGGTATCATTCCCACACGCCGTTTCAGGAGCATCGGGGCGAGTACGGCCCTATCGTGATCCAGCCACAGCATCCGTCGGTCAAAACCGACCATGAACTGGTGCTGGTGCTGTCTGACTGGACGGACGAGAAACCCGCTTACGTGATGAAAAATCTGAAACGGCGCACGGAATGGTACTCGATCAAAAAGGGTAACGCGCAGCCCCTCAATCAGATTATCAACCATCGGGCGTTGGGCGCGTACCTGAGTCAATCCTTTAACCGGATGCCACCAATGGATATTTCGGACGTGTACTACCAGCGGTTTCTCATCAACGGTAAGGACACCAGTCGCTACGAGAATTTCAAACCCGGCGAAACAGTCCGGCTACGGGTTATCAACGCAGCCGGAGACAGTTACTTCAATGTGCAGTTTGCCGGTGGGCCGTTGCGGCTTATTGCCGCCGACGGAATTCCGGTCGTGCCTGTTGCGGTGGATCGGATGTTAATGGCCGTTGCTGAAACGTATGATTTTATTGTCACCATGCCAGCCAGCGGAGCGTATGAAGTGCGGGCTTCGGCGCAGGATGGCTCCGGCTATGCCTCGGCGTTTCTGGGAACGGGCAAACCCGTTTTTGCCCCTAAAATCCCGAAGCCAGACTTGTATCAGATCACGAAAGCGATGAGTAAAATGCCGGGCGGTAACCGCAGCGAGATGAGCTATAGCAAGTACAAGCCGTTAGTTCGTATGCTGCCCGCCGGTGCGCCCGAAGCCGGCATGGATATGCCCGGCATGGACAAACCCAAAGCGGATATGCCCGGCATGAATATGTCCGGCAAGGCGACCATGCCCAACGCAAACACCGCTATGCCGGTTCAGAAACCGGACGACAGTATGACAGACGCAGGTATGCAAATGCCCATGTTCGACAAATTCAATACGTTTAATTACAGCCAGTTACGCTCGACGGAGAAAACCGCATTTCCAACCAACCGCCCCATTCGGGAGGTGACACTGAACCTGTCGGGGGATATGTACCGCTACATCTGGGGGTTCAACGGCAAGACGCTGTCGGGAGCCGATGCAATCACCATTCGCCGGGGTGAGATTGTGCGGTTCCGGCTGGTGAACGGCACGATGATGTTTCACCCACTGCACCTGCACGGTCATTTCTTTCGGCTAATCAATGGACAGGGTGATTATTCGCCCCTCAAGAACACGGTCAATATCTCACCGATGGAAACGATAGTGATCGAGTTTCTAGCTGATGAACAGAACGACTGGTTTTTTCACTGCCATTTACTGTACCACTTAGTGGGTGGTATGGGCCAGGTGGTGCATTACGAAGGCACGACTCCCGATGCCGATGTGGTGGCCGCCCGCAACAGCCCTTCCAGCCCCATGAAAGACCCGGCGGGCGACAAAAGCTACTACTTCTGGGGCCAATTCGATGCGGGCTATCCCACGAGCTACCTGGCTCTGAACTATTCGAACCAGCGTAATGCCTTTATCATTGGGGCCGATGTGAACCGGCGCGGTCAGTTCGAGCTGGATGCCGACTATGAACGCTACCTGACGCAATACCTGCGCGTATTTGGCGGCATCGACGCGGGAAACGAGCAGTTTCTGCGCCGGACAACGTCGGATGGCGAAGTTCCCCGCGACCAGAAGATTGTCCGGGCCGTGGCGGGGGTTCGCTACCTGTTGCCGTTTCTGATCGACTCCGAAGTTAAATTCGATGCGCTGGGAAACGTGCGGTTCCAACTGTCGGGTGAGCAGCAGCTTTTGTCCCGGCTGATTCTGAGTTATCAGGCGCAGTGGCTGATAAGCAGTTACACCCGGCTGCGCGTCGATCTGGATTATCTGCTGACCAAAAACCTCGCCCTGTTCGGCAACTACGATACACGCTACAATGCCGTGAGCGGAGGGTTGAGTTATCGCTTTTGAGTTCGTATATCGTTCATAAATCGTTGACAATAAATTGGTTGTGCATATTTTCCTGTGTTTGACTGCCCTTTTTATTTTTTCACGTTAAACAAAAATTGAGTATGAATCTAGTAGACAAACCCCTGATGTCAGCCCGTTGGCTGACCGTACCCGCAGCCGCTTTGGCCCTCCTACTGTTGGTTGGCCGCCCGGCCCAAAGCCAGACCATGCCCAAAGGCAAGGACCATGCCGCGATGAAAATGGCTGACGAGTCGATGGTGATGAAAAACGGCAAAATGATGATGATGGAAGGGGGCAAGATGAAACCCATGACCATGAACATGACCATGAGCGACGGAACCCTCTGCATGACCGATGGCACCTGCAAAATGAAAGACGGCACCACTATGAAGATGAAGGAAGGCGACCACTGCATGATAGAAAACGGGAAGATGGTCATCCATTCTGGCTCGATGAAGGGTCACAAAAAGGCCGGTGCCAAAATGGGCAAGATGAAAATGAACGGGTAAACAAACCCGGTAAGCCAACGTATCCCGAAACGACACGCCCGCACGGACTCGTTTCGGGATAATGTCAAACCTGTATCACCAAAAAATTAACTGATCATGAACAACTTATTTTCTACGCCCCCCAACAGCAGGCCGGTTGCCACAGCCCCTTCCGCCGAAGCCATGAAGCCGCGCACGGCAACCACAAACCTGCTGGTTGTGATGGTGTTGGCCTGCCTATTGGTTGCAGGCTGCAACTCGAAGAATACCACCACCGGCGGAGCCAACGACCAGTCCACGACGCAAACGGACTCCTCCGACCAGGCAAACACACGAAACGGGGATGACGACGGGCATATGGGTCCGGGGTCGAATGGCCCTGGCATGATGGGCGACCACAACGACACGAGCCGCAACAGCACCCACAGAAGGGGCATGAACAAAAAATCCGGACATCGGGGCATGATGAACCGATAGCCAACGGCGACCGGGAAAATGAATCACAGTCTAAACACTGAAAAAAATGATGTTTTACGACGGGTATCACTTTGGGGGAATGCACCTGCTCTGGTGGTTCATCTGGGGACTCATGCTGTTCTGGATTTTCGCAACGCCCTTCACTATTCCCGGCCAGCGATACCGGCGCAGTTCTCCGCTCGACATCCTGCACAACCGGCTCGCATCCGGGCAAATCTCCACCGAGCAATACAAGGAGCAGAAACAACTCTTAGACAACGATTCGGCAAACTAAGCAGCCGGGCAAACTGCCCGTCATAAAATCAATGAATTATGAAAAACTCAAGGCAAGTACGAAGAGTATCACGCCCAACCCCAAACATCACCTGCGTCGGCTACGGCAATGAATTCGAAAGCCGCTGATTCAAGTGGCACGGCGGGTGATACCAAAGGGGCATGGCTGGCGGTGCTAAAGAGGGTATGGCAGGCGGAGAGGAAGGCAGCATGGAAGCGGAAATGGGCGAGATGATGAAGGAGAAAGGAGTCAATGGAAGTTTTTAACTACATAGCCATCAGCATCAGCGTAGCCGGAAGCTTCATCATTATGTGGGGTGTTTGTGTAACGACAGTGCGTTTTCTGACTAATGAAAAAAACAAACTGCTAACTAAAAAACCGACGGATAGTAATGAGTCTATCGGGCACAAATTCAGCGCGTATTTGCTGCTTGGGCTTGATTTTATGCTGGCCGCCGATATCATTCATTCCATACATAATCCCGTCCTGAAAGAGCTTTATGTGTTGGCTATGATAGTTGGCATCCGGTCCGTTATCAGTTTCTTTCTGATAAAAGAAATAGGGAGTGGCGAACCCGGTAGTGCTTCCTCACCAGGCAATACGAGTAGTTCAGCGTAGCCTAAACAGCGATCAACCAGTAAATCAATTTAAGTATACCTATCCAAACTATTGACTCGACCACAAATAGGGTTGTCCGGTCGAATGATGTTTTACGACGGGTATCACTTGGGGGAATGCCCCTGCTGGAGCAGCAACAACTCTTAGGCAACATTCGGTACACTAAGCAACCGGGCAAACTGCCCGGCACAAAATCAATCAACCAGTAGAAAATCAGTGAATCATGAAAAAATCAACTGAATTAATCGAGAATTTCAGCCCGGCTGGAACCGCCACCACACCGTTGTTGGCAAAGTACGAAATACGCAAAACGAAGCTGTCCGGCTTGCTACTCGTTGGGTTCGTCGTGCTGTTTTTGGCAGGTCTAGCCACCAGCGCAACCGCCCAGTCAACGATGTCGGCGGGTCAGGATGAGGGCGGCATGGCAATGATTCATCAGGGGATGGACATGGTGAAGTCGGGCAAAAACGTCATGGATAAGGGGCAGTCTGCCAAAGACAAATCCATGATGCAACGGGGCATGACCATGATGGACAAGGGTATGGAGACGATGGACATGGGCAAGGAGATGATGAAAACAGAGCAGGCCACGATGGACAAAGGCATGGGCATGATGAACATGGGCAAAGGCATGGCCGCCAAAGGCATGGACTCGACAAATACGGCGATGGGCGACGACATGATGAGCAAAGGCATGGACATGATGAGCAAAGGCATGGATATGGCCAAAAAATGCTGCGGCACTGGCGGTGCTATGAAGAAAGCTCCGATGAAAAAAGGGAAAGCCCCGATGAAAAAAGGTATGCCCATGAAAGATGACATGAACAATAGGTAAGGTTGCCCCCTCCCCTGCCCAATACCGGTGCAAACGATGCACGAGGCAGTGCCTAAACGCCAAATTTTATACTCATGAAACACTCGCCCTTCGCCCTTACCCTTTCCGTCCTGCTGTCGGTGGCTTCGGCTCCATTCGCCATAGCGCAGTCTGAACACGAGAAGCACCATCCGGGGGCTTCACCCGACCCGGCAGCAGCCATGTCGTCAAGTGCCAACGCGGGCGATTCTGCCAAAGCCGGGTCGGGCGTAAAGCCAGGAATGGGCGGTGGAATGGGAGCCGGGATGGGTGGTGGTATGGGTGATTCTACTAAAGCCGGGCCGGGCGGAAAGGCGGGCTTGGGTGGTGGAATGGGAGCCGCCGGGATGGGTGGTGGCCCTGGTGGTGGTATGGGCGGTGGACCTGGTGGTGGTATGGGTGCCGGGATGGGCGAGATGATGAGGGGAATGGGCAAGCCCACCAACCGGGAGCTATACCCGACCATGATGCAGTTGCCAGAGACTACACCCGCTCAACGCGCCGACCTCAACCAGTTGGCCGGCGACCGGATAAACGAAGGCAACTCACTGCTGACGCTGGGTATGGAAGACCTTAAAGTCGCCATCAGAAATCATGATTTTTCGGCTACTGAGGAAGCCAACGCCCGGATTCGGCAAGGGCAGCGCGTGCTGGAAAGCGGATTGGTCGCCCGACTGACTTTAGCCGCCAACCGGAATCCGCAACTTGCCGCTTTTCAGTGGTTCAGGCAGGACATGAACCTGAATCCGACAGATAGTGATAGTGCCGGGTCGTCGTCGGGCCTGTCGTTGTTTCATTACATCGTGATGGTGACGCTCATTGTGTTCGCCGTTGTGATGGTCTGGATGTATTTCCAGAAGATGAAACGCGCCAATGCCCTCGTTGACAAATTAGCGGGAAAGGGTCCCGGCAACACCCCTCCGCCAGCGGGTTCACCACCGCCACCGCCCATATCTCCGCCAGTGGCTAACCCGGCGGTTTCTGCACCCGCTCCGATAACACCGGGGGCAACACCGGCTGCTCCACTGGCACCAGCCAAGTCCGATCTGGTGGCGGTCAATGCTGAGGATACGCCCTCGAAGCCCAATGCCTGGGAAGGGACGTTGCTGGTTGCCAAAATTTTTGAAGAAACCCCGACCGTCAGAACCCTCCGGCTGACCAACCCGGCAGGGGGCAAACTGCCGTTTAATTTTGTGCCGGGTCAGTTCCTGACGGTAACGGTTATCCCAAACGGAGCGCCGGTCACGCGGTCGTACTCCATGTCTTCCTCGCCTACGCACCGGGAGTATTGCGAACTGACCATCAAAAAAGAGGATCACGGGGTAGTGTCGCAGTATATGGACACGCAGGTTCACGAAGGCGAATCCCTACAGTTTATCGGGCCATCGGGCCGGTTCACCTTCACCGAATCCGATGCCGACAGCATTGTACTGATTGCGGGCGGAGTAGGCGTAACGCCGTTTATGAGCATCATCCGTTACCTGACCGACCATTCCTGGAAAAAAGATATCTTCCTGTTTTTTACCTGCAAGAACGAAGTTAGCATCATTTTTCGGGACGAAATCGAGTACCTGCGCCAGAATCATCCCAATTTTCACGTCTATATCACGCTCACCAAACCCGGCCATAAACCCAAAGCAGCCTACCACTCCGGTCGCCTGACAAAAGCAATCATCGCCGAACACGTACCCGACATTGCCTCCCGGCGCGTCCATATTTGCGGCCCCAAGCCGATGAACGACGCGGTAGAGCAAATGCTCGACGAACTGGACGTGCCGAAGGAAAATATCAAACTGGAGGATTTTGCGACCCCCGTTGCGGCTCCGAAAAAGGCAGCACCCACTGAAGCCGACCAGCCACCAGCCCCGGCCCAGCCGCCAACTGCGTCCCAACTCCCGACCCCGGCTGCCGCAGCGCCTGCCCCCGCCCAAGCCACAGCGACATCTGTTCCTGAACAACTGCCTGCTCGTCCGCCCCCCTCGCCTGACCCGGCCGGAATAACCGCAACGCCACCTGTTCCTGACCAACCGCCTGCCCGCCCTCCCCCCGCCCCTGACCCGGCCACCACGACGGCGGTCGCCACGTTTGCCAAATCGAACAAGACGGCCATTCTGCCGCCCGACAAATCGGTACTGGAAGCCTCGGAAGATATTGGGGTAAATATTGATTATGTGTGCCGCGTCGGTGTGTGTGGCGTGTGCAAAGTCAACCTGCTGTCGGGGTCGGTAACGATGGCGGTTCAGGATGCCCTGACCGATGACGATAAGACGAAGAACATCATTCTGGCGTGCCAGGCCAAAGCAACTGCCGATGTAACGGTTGATGCATAAACGACATGAAAAACGAACGGATAATGATCGGCAGCTTGCTCGTGCTTCAGCTTATTCTGTGGCTGGGGTTTCTGGTGCATCGCTCCACCCGGTTTGCCGGTAGTCTGCCCGGTGGGGTGCTGGGCGTTTTGGGGGCGGTGCTGATGATTGTGCCGCCCCTGCTTTACTCCGCCGTGAAGCGAATCGAACGGATCAAACAGTGGGTAACGCCCCGTGCTTCGCTCGGTACGCTGCTGAGCTGGCACGTGTATACGGGCATCGTCGGCTCGATTCTGGCCATTCTGCACACCGGCCATCACTTTGAGAGCAATCTCGGTATTTGGCTGACAACCATGATGCTCCTGACCGTGTTCACGGGTTTCGTAGGCCGGTATTTTCTGGGGTATGCATCGACGGAACTACGTGAGAAACAAGCTCTGCTTAGTTCGCTGGCGACCGAATACAACCGGATCGTGGGAGAGATGGGGCGACAGCCAGCCGCTGAACTCGCGTACGCAGCTTCGCACAACAGGGTGCGTCGTGCCCTGAACAGTTTTGTGGGAACGGAGCCGTTTCAGGTCGATGCCGCCACGCCACTGTCGGTTCGCGCCCTGCGGCTGACCGAATCAATCGCCGACCTGGAATATGCTATTCATATGAACGACTTCCTGAAACGACGAACGCAGTACTGGCTTATCGCGCACATCGTCACGGCCTGCGCGTTTTACGGATTGCTGATGTTGCACGTCTGGTCATCCATTTACTTCGGTTTGAGATGGTTCAACTGAAACTCCAATCCTGGCTTTTGATGCTGGCCCTGCTGGTTTTTTCGTGGGTAGTCTACGACAATTTGCGAAACTCGGAAACCGCCCGTGTTCTGGTGCAAAAGCAGGTGGGGCCGGGCAAGTTGTCGGCGGCTCACGCGCCGTTTGCCACCAACTGTGCCGCCTGTCACACGCCAATAATGGGTATAGATAATGCGAAATGTATCAGTTGCCATGCCGACAATAAAGCGTTGCTGCAACGACAGCCAACCGCCTTTCACGCCAACATCGGCAACTGTGCATCCTGCCACGTGGAGCATCAGGGCGCGAACGCAAATCTGCGCGTGATGAACCACCTGGCATTGGCCCAAATCGGGGCTGGGGTGATTCCCGTTGTAAAGGCGATAGCCAGCCAATCGGATAAAGCCCTGTTGCCCAGCGGTCATCCGCTCATGTCGACCCTTGAAGCCACCCTCGACTGCGCCAGTTGCCACAAAACGATTGACAAACATCAGGGACTGTTCGGACAAAACTGCGCGTCATGCCACGCCACCAGCCAATGGACGATTCCGGCGTTTCAGCACCCGTCGGTACGCTCCACCGATTGCGTGCAGTGTCATCAGGCCCCGCCGAGCCACTATATGATGCACTTCGAGATGGTGAGCAAGCAGGTGGCTGCCCAGGGCAACGCGCAACTCGATGGGTGTTGCGCGGGCGGTATTACGGTTCGTCAGTGCTACGTCTGCCATCAGACGACTTCCTGGAATGACATCAAAGGCGTGGGGTATTATAAGCATCATTAATGCATCTTTATGGGAACTGCCCGTACCGTCATTGTGTCCCTGAACGCGCAGTTGCTGAAACGAAGTCTGAAATCTAAGTAAACAGGACATACGCGAAACCACTCATTATGAGCACCATGACCACCCTTTCAGAGATTACCAACTTGCTCAAAACAAGGGGATACACGGTTGATTTCAATTTGAAGGAAGACTACTTAGAATGCGGGGGGAATCTTTTAAAGCTATATCCCGACGAGTTTGTGATCGATAAACAGTATCGGTTTGAAGGCCCGTCAGACCCCGGCGATGAAGCGATCGTATATGCTATTTCGTCTCAAAAATATAATATAAAAGGAGTATTGGTAAATGGGTATGGCATCTCCAGTAATAGCATCACCGATGAAATGATAAAAGCACTGAGTGTGAATAATGGGCCGCACGGCCCGCAAATCAGGCATTAAGGCGCATCACCACGAGACGTTTGAGACGACTAAACGACTACTCGAAGACTTAACGCATAACCCCTTTACTTCCTATGAACACCAACTCCTCCTCTGACCACGCATTCGGCATGATTGGCCTTGGCGTGATGGGCCGCAACCTGCTGCTCAACTTAGCCGACCACGGATTCGCCGTGTCGGGTTACAACAAAACGCCCGCTAAATTAGACCTGCTTAAAACAGAAGCTGCCCGCATTCCTGGCGCGGTCGTGTCGGGTTTCGGCGACCTCGGTGCCTTCGTAAACAGCCTTAAAAGTCCCCGCATCGTCATGCTGCTGGTCACCGCCGGGCCAGCAGTGGATGAAGTAATTGCCGAACTGCTGCCCCTGCTCGACAAAGACGACATCATCATCGACGGGGGCAACTCGCACTTCACAGACACCACGCGCCGGGCGGTTGACCTGGAAGCCCAGGGCTTTCACTTTTTCGGGATGGGCGTTTCGGGGGGTGAGGAGGGAGCGCGGTACGGCCCCTCTATGATGCCCGGTGGCGATAAAGTGGCTTATCAGGCGGTGAGACCCATGTTCGAGGCTATTGCCGCCCAGGTAAACGGCGAACCCTGCGTAGCCTACTTAGGTACGGGTTCGGCGGGGCACTTTGTCAAAATGGTTCACAACGGCATCGAGTACGCCATTATGCAACTCATCGCCGAGACCTACGAGCTGATGCGCACAGGGCTGGAACTGAATAACGAAGCGATGCACACGGTCTTTGGCGGGTGGAATGCGGGACGGCTGCAATCATTTCTGCTGGCCGTGACGAGCCAGATTTTTGCCTATAGGGAACCCGGCTCGGCGACCCTGCTGCTGGACGGCATCAAGGACGAAGCCAAATCGAAAGGCACCGGCAAGTGGACCTCGCAGGTAGCTATGGACTTAGCCACCCCTATCCCGACCATCGACAGCGCCGTAGCCATGCGTGACCTGTCGAAATATAAAGCCCTGCGCGTCGAAGCCGCATCGGTCTACGGCGACGGGCAACAACTGCCGGTCGATAAGGCCGCGTTTCTGACCCAATTAGAGCAGGCGTTTTACTTTTCGATGGTTACGGCCTACGCCCAGGGGATGCACCTGCTGAGGTCGGCCTCGGCGGAGTACGGCTACGGACTGAACGTAGCCGATATCACCCGCATCTGGCGGGGGGGCTGCATCATCCGA
This sequence comes from Cytophagales bacterium, assembly GCA_038327655.1. Lineage (GTDB taxonomy): Bacteria > Bacteroidota > Bacteroidia > Cytophagales > Spirosomataceae > JBBQLG01. The sequence continues at coordinate 18,584 of JBBQLG010000044.1, read as the reverse complement.
TCGGCCTTTCTCGAAACCATGCTCCGTGCTTACCAAACCGACCCGGCACCGGCGCACCTGTTATTGGCTCCGGCCGTGCGGGACATCATCGGTGAAACCCTGCCCGGCGTTCGGGCGGTGGTGACGGCGGCCATTACGGCGGGTATTGCCGTTCCGGCCTACGCGGCTTCGGTAAGCTACTTCGACGCGTTCCGCACGGCTAACCTGCCCGCCAACCTCATTCAGGCGCAGCGCGACTTCTTTGGGGCGCACACCTTCGAGCGGATTAGCCAGGAAGGGGCCATTCACGCTGACTGGCAGGGCGAGCTGCTGGTTACCGCGTAACAACACCGGTAACCGGCATCCGGTATAATTTCACGCTAAATCGAACCTCATGAGACTCCCTGTCAAGCGAAGCCCCTTCGTTATCTACCCCGATATCAAACGGGTCATTACGCGCTTCTTTTTCAACGGCGACGAGCGGGCTACTGATGTCATCAACCGCGTGATGGCTCTGAGCGAGGAGGCCGTCGCCCGCACCATCTCGCCCCTTCTCCAGGAATACGCCAAACGACACCGGAAGGTCAGCCGGGAACTACGCGGGAATTTCGACCGGGTGCAACACCTGTTTGCGGCCCTGAAGATCGATACCGAGGTCATGGATCCCAGCCGGAAGCTACTGATTGGGGCGTTCTTCACCAGTGAGTACGCGATTGAATCGGTCGCGTTCTCTAATCCATCCATGATTGAAGACCCGGACCAGACCGAACTGGAGGCTGGCGAACGGCGCGTCATCGTTAGTTTCCGGGCCACCGGGGAGGGCCACGTCTCGTCCATCGTGTTCCGCCGTGCCCTGCTCGATGGGGAAGCCAACATTCGGGTGTTACCCGCCGGGATTTACGTGGACGAGGCCGAGATCATTCGGGATGCGGTGTACACGAAACAGGCGTTTTTTGACCGAGCCTGTTCCTGCCAGATCAACGAAGCGGTGCTGGAAATCGTTAAACAACGGTTAGGGAACGAGTTCGATTATCCGACGCTGCGAAAGGTGATTACGGATGCCCAGGCCACCCTGCCGGATGATGCGCTCCGAAATGAATACGAAAAGATACTCTGGTTAGCCGATTCGACCTACGATCTGATCTTCTCCTTAGATACCGATCTATCGGACCGGGTTATTTTCCCCGTCGCCGAGTTTGAGCGGAACGGCATTGAAGATGCCCGGTTTGTGCGCTTCACCGAAGACGATGGTCGCGTGGTGTATTACGCCACCTACACCGCTTACGACGGCACCACGATTATGCCCAAGCTGCTCCGAACCGACGATTTCCTCCGGTTTACGGTGATGCCGATCTACGGCGACGGGGCGCGCAACAAGAACTTAGCCCTGTTTCCCCGGAAGATCAACGGTGCCTACGCCATGATTGCCCGCATAGACGGGTGGCATAACTACCTCATGTACGCCCACCATGACCTCAACGTGTGGCAGAACCCGGTGCTGATTCCCCAATCGGTACATACCTGGCAGTTCACCCAGGTCGGCAACTGCGGTTCGCCCATCGAAACCGAATACGGCTGGTTAGTGGTTACGCACGGCGTTGGCCCCATGCGCCGGTACTGCCTGGGGGCCAGTCTGCTCAGTCTGGACGACCCATTGGTAGAGATTGGCCACCTGAGCGAGCCGCTGCTGATTCCCGACCAGGAAGACCGGGAAGGCCACGTGCCCAACGTGGTGTACTCCTGCGGTTCCATCGTTCACAACGGAAAATTGGTAATTCCGTATGGTCTTTCCGATTACAGTGCCTCGTTTGCCACCGTCGATCTGGCATCCCTGCTCAATAAACTCTTAGCCGAGCCGACCAACGAGTCGGAACCGGTACTGAGCGGGCAGTCAACGGGTACTTCGGCACTGGAAGCAAGTATAATAACCCATCCTTAACGTCTGATTCATGGACCGCAACGAGTTGATCACTACTACGGAAGAGATAACACTATGCCAAACATTTTGTCAAATTTGCCCATTTTGTAGTCTTGGGCAGAAGATGGGAATGAAAATAGACCATATTCTGATGACGGATGCCAGGATGCAGGTGGTGAAAAATAATAAACCAATGCCGATGTACAAAGACATGGTATTAGGTAACGGTACGAAGGTGAGTACTGATGGTACAGTGAAGATGAAAAATGGTGAGTCCATAAAAATCAAAGACGGGGATATGATTTACATGAATGGAAATATGGGTAAGATGGGTAGATCTTCCGAATCGTACGGCACCGTACGATTCGGAAGATCTACCCTGTTTTTAAGAGGAATCAATCGAAAAAAGAAATCCTAAACAGCTTCGCTTTATACCGCTTATCGTAGTCAGTGTGTACAAACAGATTTTTGGTGAGCGTATAGTGCCGTTCGACGTGCGCCCGAAGATTAGGCTACTACCAGATACTACATTTGATACGTGAAATCCAGGCGGGGAAGCAGGGACTGTTGCTGATAAAGCCCGATGTCAGCTATATTGCTCAGGGCAGCGACTTGTAAGATTACACGTTGACAATTACAAAACTTTTCGTTTCTCGTTAAGAAAGATTTTCTCCCGCGCCAATTGTCATCCCCAAATACAGTTCGTTTTAGGCCGTAAGATGCCTTAAATGGTTAAGTACAGCCCAACCCTTGAGCCTGAAGCTTAGGTAACAAAACCAACTGGCTCCGGTTTCTTAGTCGGTGGCTTATACGGTGGCTTATAAAATCAGGCATCCCATCAAACACATTTATACTTAACACATTATGAAAACAGAACTATGTAAGCCCCTTTTATTCATCGCATCGCTGCTGGTACTAGCTGGTTGTAGTATTAAAGACCATATTCCGCCCTCCACTATCCCCCTGGTGCAAACGCGGGTGTATTACATTGCTGCCGAAGAGGTCGTCTGGAATTACGTGCCGGAAGGCCGAAATGTATTTTCGGGCGAACCGTTTACCAAGATGGATTCGGTATTTGCCGTGCGGATTCCTGCCGGGCCTCACCCGCGCATTGGCAGCAGCTACCTGAAAGCACGTTACGTGGAATACACGGATGCCAGCTTTACCACCCCCAAACCGATAGCTCCGGAATGGTCGCATTTAGGCCTACTCGGCCCGGTCATCAGGGCTGTAGTGGGTGATTCGGTAAAGGTTGTTTTCAAAAATAAGACATCCATTACCACCAGTATTCACGTTCACGGGCTGCTGTACCTCAAAAATTCGGAGGGGTCCGGCAATTCCTCCGGCGATCCGGCCAGTTTGGTAGCCCCGAATGGAACGCATACGTATCAGTTTTTTGCACGGAATGAATCGGGACCGGGGCCCGCCCAGGGTAGTTCGGTCGTTTGGGTGTATCATTCCGGTGTCAACTTTACCCAGACGGATATGTACGCAGGCCTGGTTGGGGCTATAGTCGTGACTAAGCGGGATTTGGCCAATGCCAATGCCAGGCCTACAGATGTTGACCGGGAACTGGTAACGCTTTACAACATTTTCGATGAAAATGAAAGCCCCTATTTAAAAAAGAACATTGCTAATTATTTACCTGGCTTTACCAATCCTAATCCCGCCGATTTTATGATGAGTAACAAGATGCATAGCATCAATGGCTATATAATGGGTAATCTCCCCGGATTGACTATGAAAAAGGGGGAACGTGTGCGGTGGTATTTACTGGGTCTTGGCGATGTGCAGGGTGTACATACCGCCCATTGGCATGGGAATGTCAGTATTATGAGTCAGCACAACACCGATGTCATCGAGTTGTTGCCCGCCGTTGCCGTGGTCGCCGATATGGTACCCGACGATCCGGGTAAGTGGGCTTTTCATTGTCATGTCAGCAACCACGCAGCCGTTGGGATGGATTCATTTTACACCGTGAATCCCTGACCTTATATCGTTACAAAGGCTACCTGACTGAGTATAAATCCAGCGAACAGGTCGCTTTGGTCAGGAAAATCAGTCCCAAAGCCCATCGGCAGGAATCAGCGGTTTTGCTGATTCCTGCCGATGGGCTTTGGGATAGCATACGAACAGTGATTCGTGTACTTAACCAATGCTCAGAATTGGCTATAAACGCGCTGAACGAAGCCGTAAACTGTTCGTTACGACCGATACACGTTATAACAGCGTCAGCGCGGGGCTGAGTTATCGGTTTTAAGTCTTCATGCGTTCGTTATCCAGCCCTGTTCCCTGTTAGTCATCATCTGATCCAAACAGCGTTCCAGTTCCGGGATAGAAACGAATATGTCATCTGTCAACCCTTTAGCCCAATCTCCTGACGGGGCAGTTCCAGAGTAATAGGCCGAATAACGAAGGTTCAGTAGGTGGGCCAGGTAGCGAAAAAATCCGGGGGTGTAGGTAGCAGAGAACAATTCGAGAAGTTGTGTATCGGGTTCGCACCACAACAGGTTGGTCAATGAAGCCCCATGTGGACCAATAATAAACGATGCCCGGCGGTAGATAGCTACCTGCTCGGCCACAGAGCGGGGGGTATCCTGCATAATCTCGAAGTCATACTTTTTCAGCAAACTTATCAATTCGGCCTCGTTGATGATGCGCCGACGACTTGACCGACTTACGTAAATTCGGTTTCGTGGTAATGTCGCAGCAGGTATCTGCGCCAGTACCTGCTTTCTGAGGGCCAATATATCGGCCACATTGGGGTAAAACCAATGGCCAATATCCGCTAAAACGCATTCGTCAAACGTAATGTCGGCCTTCCGACTATCGACAACCTGTTCAGGCTGAATACCAAGAAGGGCCAGATATTCCCGTTCGTAAAGTGTGTTGAACAATGGGTAAGCGATTCGTGCGTCCCGGAAGTCGGCATCGGGCAGCGCATTCTTTATCCGACACAACTTCCCGGCCACCAGCATAACGAAATCATAGTATCCACCCCACACCGCCCCGTCCAGATAATGGCTCCAGGGAGCAATTAGCAATTTTGTCTGAAACGTCTCTCGTTTACCCCTATTGAGCAGGTTTTGATAAAAATCATCCGTGTTCGAATCGGTACAAAGCACGGCCCGATTGGTGACGATAACGCCGTAGGGAAGTTGCCTGCTGTGGGCAGGATTGGACGAATAACGCCAAACATGAACAGGTTCGGTGATTGCTTCTTCCCCCGGAAAAATAGACGCGCTATTTACCCCCAAATTGACTACGCCAGGCAATAAAAGCCGATTTTCGGGGTGTATCCTGATCTGATACGGGTGCAGGAAAACAGTCGTTTGCTGTTTGTCTAAAAACCCCCTGCCCCTGAGCCGATACCACCATCGGCCAGCCATACCAAGCCCCCAGCGGGCAATGTTGGCCGATTTTTTGACAACTGAATTAAGCCAATGCGTCATTGGATTCATGGGGTGTTTAGTAGTGTTAGAGTATGTTTGGGAATTTTATTTGGTTAATCTGTTGAGCAAAACAGAAATGAAGGCTATTCGGAGCATCGCTTCCGAACTTTCTATGGTTTTTTCTACATCCCGGAACAACCGACGACGAAAGTTGAGCCAGCCAAAGCTGCGCTCAACCATCCACCGATTTTTCTCTGGCACAAACCCATGACTACTTTCTGGCTTTTGTGCAATCTCCACCTGCCAGCCCTTTTCTTCGACATACTCCATAAAACTCACTTTGTAGCCATGATCCGCAGCGATTACTTTCAAGCGAGGTACTTTGCCTTTTAAGCGATCAACCACCAAGCGCCCAGCTTCATTATCAGACGTGTTAGCGGCTGTTACAGCCAACGACCAAGGCAAGCCTAACCGATCAACGGCAATGCTGCGTTTGCGTCCATTGATGCGTTTGTTGCCATCAATCCCCGTTTTTTCTTCAATGAATTGCATAACCTTAACTAATTGACTATCAATGGCTAACAAACTTGAGGTCTCTTCTCTATCCTGCCGTTTACGTTCAGCCATGACCAAACTATCAAGCAGTTGTTCCCATATGCCTTTCAGCTTTAGTTGCCGAAAGTGATAATAGACCGTTTGCCAGGGTGGTGTCTCCTTGCGCTTATCGAGTTCTCGCCACTGCAGGCCAGTGTAATTGAGCCACAAGATGGCATTGCAAACGGTTCGTAAGGAATGCCAGCGTTTGCGGTGGTCGTCCAGTATTTTTTCGATAACTTGCCATTGAGAGTCTGTCAACTCTTGAAACGATTCGTTCATATATCTTGGTAGCTTGGTAACTCCAAGATAGGCAGACTCTCAATTTTATCCTATTCAAAACATACTCTTAGGTCATGAGAACAGTTTCACCCCACCGGCACGGGCTTCGGCGCGGGTTCGTCATCAAACACAATCTGTTTCCTGTTTCTGAAATACGTCTCCAACGCCCGCTTCCCAAACTGGTGAAAAACTACCGGTGTTACGATAATGTCCAATAGGGTACTGGAAATCAACCCCCCCAGAATTACGGTAGCCACCGGGTAAAGAATCTCTTTGCCAGCTGCCTGCGCATCGAGCGTCAGCGGAATCAGGGCCAGCGCAGCTACCAGCGCCGTCATTAGTACCGGTACGAGCCGTTCCAGTGATCCCCGTACAATCATGTGTTCGGAGAACGATTCGCCTTCCTGCTCGATGAGGTGAATGTAGTGCGAAATCATCATGATGCCGTTGCGCGAGGCAATACCCGTCAGCGTGATGAACCCCACCAGCGTGGCCACCGAAAAGGTGCCACCCGTCAGTAAAACGGCTACGACGCTGCCAATCAGGGCCAGGGGTACGTTCAGCATAATCTGGAGTACAATCCGCGCCGATTTGAAGTGGCTGTAGAGTACCAGGAAGATGCCCAGAATGGAGAAGATACTCAGTAACCCAATCAGGTTCGTGGCCTCCTGCTGGCTCTCGAACTGGCCGCCATACTGCACAAAATAGCCGGTCGGTAACTTCACGTCCCGGCTGATACGGGCTTGTAGCTCTTTCACGGTGCTGCCCAGATCGCGGCCCTGCACATTGCACGAAATCACGATCCGGCGCAGGGTGTTCTCGTGGGCAATGGAATTGATCGAACTCGTATAGCCGATGTCGGCCACCTGAGCCAGGGGAATGGCGTTGCCCTGTGCGTCGCTGATCTGGGCTGACTTTATTTTGTTGATGTCGATCCGTTCGTCGTTTTGTACCCGCAGCAGAATATCGAACGTTTTGGCCCCGTCCAGCACCTGCCCGGTAACTTTCCCGTTGTAAAACACCTCCAGATTCTCGGCCACTTTGCCCGCCTGAATGCCGTAGCGCTGCAGGGCATCACGCCGGAGTTTGACTAGCAACTGCGGCACCATCACCTGCTTTTCGATCTGCACGTCTACCACGCCCGGCACCGCCGAAATGGTTTGGCGGATCTTGTCGGCGTTGGTTCTGAGGTCGTTGAGGTCGTTACCAAACAGCTTGATGGCCACCTGCGCCCGCACGCCCGACAGCAGATGGTCGAGCCGGTGGGAGATGGGTTGTCCGATGTTGACCGTTACGCCCTTTAGTTCGTCCATTTTCTGACGAATGTCGGCCAGCACCGCCTGTCGGCTGCGATCAGACGGTTTGATGTCCACTTCAATTTCCGAGTTAGCCGGTGGTTCGGCGTGCTCGTCTAATTCGGCCCGACCGGTTCGGCGGCTTACGTACTGCACTTCCGGTACCTGAAGCAAGAGTTTCTCCCCGATCACGCCAATTTGATTCGACTCGGCCAGCGAGGTACCGGCGGGGGTAGAGAAGTTAATCGTAAACGAGCCTTCGTTGAACGGCGGTAGAAACTCCGTCCCGAAAAACGGTACTAAGCCCACCGATAGCAGAATTAGCATAATGGCGGCCCCGATAATAAGGCGGGGACGTTTCAGGCCCCAGTGCAACAGGCGGGTGTCCTTCTTTTTGAGCCAGCGCACCAGGCCGCTGTCGTGCTCGTCGGCTTCCTGAAATGGGCTGGTCTGAACATCGCGGACTGGGGTTTCCTGGCGTTTTTTCCAAAACGTCCAATTGATTGGCTTACTCGGTTTAGCGAGCAAATAGCTGCATAGGGCAGGCGTTACTGTCAGCGACACGACCAGCGAGGCCACAATCGAGGTGATGTAGGCGATGCCGAGTGGGGCGAAAATGCGGCCTTCGATACCCTGCATATAAAACAGCGGGATAAACACCAACACCACGATAATGGTCGCGTACACAATGGAATTCCGTACTTCGGCACTTGCGTGATAGATAACCTCAAGCGTTGGTTTGGGTGTAGATAACGTTTGGTTTTCGCGCAGCCGCCGAAATACGTTCTCTACATCGACAATAGCATCGTCCACGAGTTCCCCAATGGCAATAGCCAAGCCGCCGAGCGTGAGGGTGTTAATCGAAATGTCGAACGCTTTGAAAATAATGGCCGAGATAACGAGCGATAGCGGAATGGCCGTTAGCGTAATAATCGTCGTTCGAAAATTGAGCAGGAACAGAAACAGGATAATAACGACTAAGATAAATCCGTCGCGCAGGGCATCTTCCACGTTCCGAAGCGAGGTTTCGATAAAGTGCCGCTGCTGGAATAGATTTGGGTTTATTTTTACGTCTTTGGGCAGCGTCTTTTGCAGTTCGGCTAAGGCTGCTTCCACTTTTTTTGTTAGCTCCACCGTACTCGCGCCGGGTTGCTTTTCGACCGTCAGAATCACAGCGGGTTTGCCGTTTACGCTGGCATCACCCCGCTTGATGGCCCCCCCGAATTTCACCTCGGCAATCGCCGAGAGCAACACCGGCAGGCCATTTCGATTGGCCACCACGGTGCCTGACAGATCGGCTAGTGTCTGCACCCGCCCCACGTTCCGAATCAGCACTTCGGAGCCGTTCCTATCGAAGAAACCGCCCGTCGTATTCTGGTTGGTCGCCTGCAACGCCTGATCCACGTCGTCAATCGTCAGGCCGTATTGCCGGAGTTTGGCGGTGCTGATGAGTACCTGATACTGCCGCCGTTCGCCCCCGATGGGAATCACCTGCGAAACCCCCCCGATGCTCATCAGTCGCCGACGGATGGTGAAGTCGGCCAGGGTGCGCAGGTCGGCTGGACTGGTCGTGTCCGATGTCAACCCTACCAGCATAATCTGCCCCATCACCGAACTGATCGGCCCCATGACCGGCGTAATCCCACCCGGCAGTTGGACCGTTTGCAGCTTCTCGGCCGTTAGTTGCCGGGCGCGGTAGATGTCAGTGTCCCAGCTAAACTCCACAAACACCAGCCCCAGACCAGGGGATGCTACCGACCGCACCGTTTCCACCCCCGGTGCCCCGTTGAGGGCCGTTTCGACCGGCAGCACGACCTGCGTTTCGAGTTCTTCGGGTGCCAGTCCGTTGGCTTCCAAAAAAATCGTCACGCGGGGCCGGTTCAGGTCGGGCAGGACATCGACAGGCAGGTGGATGGCCGTATACACGCCGTACACCAGCACTAAAGCCGCAAACGCGACGACGAACAGGCGATTGTGCAGCGAAAACTGAATGAGCCGATTGAGCATGAGCAGCAGAAAATAGAACGGAGATATATAGTCCTGGGCAGCTTAGAGAAGCTACCCAGGACGCCCCAACGAGTTACTTGACAACAATCACAAAATCACTGGTATTGATCTTACCCCCGGCGTTGAACTGCACCCAGCCCCGGTACACGCCCGCTTTCTCGAACGTGGTGTGCAGGTCGAAGGCCCCGTTTTCCACTTCGGGGTGGACGTGCAGATACTGCTTGTCATCCACGCCGATCACGACCATGTGCGCTTTGGCACCGAGGTAGTTTTCGAGCGTCGAGGCATCGACTTTCTTACCTCCCTGCGTCAGCACGCCCTGAATGTGGGCAAGTTTGCCGACTTCCAGTTTGCCGCCTTCGGGCACTAAGGTCAGCGTGTAATCGCCCACGGTCGAGGTGAGTTTAGGGGCCGAGTAGGTTACCGGCGTGTAGGGCTTCCCGGCCACGTTCAGCTTGATTTTCTCGATCTGGTTGTTGGCTCCCGTCGGAAAATAGTCGGCAAACAGCATGTAGTCTCCGCCCTTGTCGAAGTGGGTTTCGTTCATGTTGGCCGTCTTCGTGTACACTTTCCCGGCGGGCAGTACGGCGATGTCATAGCTGCCCGATGCCTGGTAATCGGGATGAATATGGTCGAAATACGACAGGTCGCTGGAGACCACGATCAGGTGCATTTTTTTATCATGATGCACGTCCAGCGGTACCAACTCGCCCTCTTTGCCTTTGATGGTGGGCGTGAAGGACAATACGGAGGTTTTCCCCGCTTCGACCGTACCCGGATTGGCCTTAAATACCATCGCGTAGGTGTTGCCATTGCTCTTGCCGGCGTTGTCGTTGTGCTCTAATTTCATGCCGCACTTGGGGCACATATCGCCTTCTTTCCCCGTCACTTCGGGGTGCATCGGGCAGGCGTAGGTGTGCGTGCCGTTGTGCTCTGCTCCTTCGGCTTCCGTGCCCGCTGCGGTAGCGGCATTGGCGACCGGCATTTTCTGATCGACTTCGGTAACGGCTTTATCACTGGTGTCAGCTTTATCACCCGACTGGCAACTACTGACAAATAGACTCATAGTGCCGGCAATGGCTGCGATTAAGACTGAATTATGAATGGATTTCATTGGTTTGGTAAATGGGTTTCCCCGGTTTAGTTGATGGACTATTTACTGATTCAGGTAGATCATTTTTACGGGGTAGGTCGCATTGACAACCACCCGCTCATCGGCTTCGACGCCACTGGTGATTTGGGTAAACCGCCCGTTGTCGGCACCCGTGTTGACGTAGACCATGCTGAAGACTTCGGGCGCATCCTTGATGAAGACGACCGGCTTGCCGTTGATTTCGCTCAAGGCACTGTTCGGTACGACCAATCCGCGCGTGGTTTTCGACGACTGCACCCGGACGTTGACGAACTCGCCAATCTTGAACTGCCCCCCGGCATTGTCCATCTCGAAGAGTAGCCGCTGCGACTGGTTGGATGCGTTGATGGTCTGAGCTTGTGAGAGTAGTTGGGCCGTAGCCGTTTTGCCTGGTTCATTCGCCCCTTCGACCCGAAACGATTTGGCGGAGCGCACCACGGCCAGGTCCTGCTCGAATACCTGGGCTTCGATGTACACCTTGCTCAGGTTGGTGAGGGTGAAAACCGTTTCGCCCACGTTGACCGTCGAGCCGATGGCTGCGTTGAACGTCCCGACGATACCGGCAATCGGAGCCTTCAGGGTAATGGTGCGGGCACTGCTGCCCCCACGCTGGGCGATACTGGTAAAGACGCGCAGATTGGCCTGCGCCTTGTTAAACCGGGCTTCGGCTTCGGTTACGTCGCGCTTGGCGGCAATGTCGGCGATGGTCTTGATTCGGTCGTACTCCTGCTTAGCCGCCTGTAGTTCGGCTACGAGGTTGTTGCGCTCGGCCTGTAAATTGATCTGCGTGGCGGCATCGATGGTTTGCTCGACGATGGCCAGCGTCTGCCCCCGGCTAACGGCCTGACCCACCCGTACCCGCAGGCCCGTAATCCGGCCGACCTGGGGCGACTGTACCACCGCCTGACCAGTCGAAGACGGCAGAATGGTACCGGCAATTTTGGTGGTCTGGTTCTGGTCGCCCGTTTCCAGCGGCACAGTCAACACGTTGAAAATAAACTGCGTTTCTTTGGGAATGCCAAACGTGGACGATACGGCTCCACCCGATCCGCCGACGGCTCCGTGGTCCTCTCCGCCGTGGGCCGTGACGGGCTGCCAGTTGGCGGTGGGCAACAGACAACCCACTAAAACCAGGCCGACAATGATCCGTTTGTTACGCACCCGCATCAGGGCAAACATCAGAATCATGCCCAGGAACATACCGCCCCCAATCAGCACGTAGGTCGATTCGTACCAGTGCGCGTGGGCAACGGCTGGAGCATCCGCGCCAACAGGCGGTAATTCCTTACCCACCTCAATGCCCGGCAACAGGAACAGATCAGGGCCGGGTTTGGCATTGAGATTCACCGTCAGCGAGTAGGCTTTTTTCGCCGCAAAGGTTCCCGTCAGCGCGTAAATACCGGGACCAATGGGCTTCACTGTAAACGTTAATTTAGGGTCTTCGGGACTGCTCAGTTGCAGAGTGGCTCCATTGACCGGCCGGTTGGTGGCAAACTCATTCAGGTATAGTTGTAGTGTACCAGCCTCCCCAGCTTCCAGGGGGGCATAGTGCAGCACCAGTTCGTATTTCTCCGATACGGCCAGACTGGTAAAGTAGGTCACGGCTTTCCCCGTGGGTGCTTTGGCCTCGCCGTGATCCTCTCCGCCGTGGGCCGTAGCCGACTGATAACCCGTAATGAGTGTCAGACACAGCAGGAGTGTCCTAAAAAACGCCTTTTTCATAGTCCGGTTAAGTAAGTGATGGTCAGAATGGACTGATTGTAGTTGCGAAGGGCATCCAGATAGCGTTGCCGGATAGCGTAGGCATCGTTGGTGGTGCGGAGAAAACTGACGAAATCGGTTTGGCCGTTATCCACCAATCGCCGGGCCGTGTTGATGAGGTCATCGGCCTGTTTTAGCCCGGTGGTTTCGTAGAATGCCAGGGCTTGCCGAAACTTTAGAAAATCACCCTGCGCCTGTTGCAAATCCACCGACAGGGTTTGCACCTGGGCGGCCGTGCGCTGCTGGGCCAGGTGTAGTCCGGTTTGAGCCGCTGCAGTTCGACTCCGGTATTGACCAAACCAGACGGGCAGCGTCAGCCCAAACCGAAACCGGAGCTGGGTGGTCGTTTCTTTCGGCCCCTGGTTGTAGTAACCGACCAGTAGACCGGGCAGTGACCGGGCGCGTTCCAAACCGATTTGTTGCTGACCAATGATCTCGGTTTGGTGCAGAAAGGCCAGCGTCGGGTTTTGTCCCAGGGCAACAGAATCGGCCACCGTCAGGACGGCATCCGTCTGATTACGTTGCAGGGCTACCACCCGAATTGGCTCCGTGCGGCCAAATAACCGCTGAAGCTGTCGGGTCAGGGATTGTACATCCGTCTGGGCCTGCACCAATTGATTGCGTACCTCACCCGCCTGCGATTCGGTAAAGGTTTTGCTCAGGTAGTCGATCTGACCGGCCACAAACTGCCGCCCGGCAATGGTACTCAACTGGGTATAAACGCTATCCTGCCGCCCGTACTGCTGCCGAACCGCTTCGGCATATTGCAGGGCTAAGTACAGGTTGCGCACCCGGAACCGGATGTCGTTTTCCGTGATCCGCTTCTCAACCTGCGCCAGGCCAATCTGCTGGTTCTGTAGCTGATACTGGCGTTTATAAACGGTTGGCAACTGAAAGGACTGATTCACGCCGATGGTATAAAAACTACCCGTCGGACTGTCGGTAAACACATCGAGGTTGGGGATGGTGTAAACTCCCTTAAGCAGTTGCTGATTTTGACGGATGCTCAGATCCGACGCCCGGATGGCCGGGCTATTGGCCAGCACCAGCGCAATGGCATCAGCCTCGGACAAGGGTTGCTGGGCCATTGCGCTGACAGCGACCAGCCAACTTACTAACAGACAAATCAATCGGTTCATTCAGTAATTCGTTAAGTTGCCCGGCTATCGCCGGGGTATTTTCCCGGTCAGGCCGAAATCGTTTCAGTGTTTGTGCGCAGCATGGGCGTCGGCTGTCATCAGGTCGAACGACGCGGAGGCCGACTTACCGCCGAATGCCACATTAATCACTGCTTTGTGAAAAACTTTCGTTTTATCCAGTGTGGTGGTCAGTTGCTGGGCACCAGCCGGCGTTAGTTTAGCGGTCGTGACCTGGCCACTCTGGGTTTGTAACAAGGCCGTGGCCGTAGCACCAGTTATTGACATGGGTTTCTCCTTACTGTCGAGCAAATAAATCGTCAATTCACCGGCTTTTTGCACCAGTTCAAGGTGATAGTTGCCCGATGACTTGACGATGCCGCCGTGGGGAGACGTATGCTTGTGGTCGGCACCCCCATGCTGGGCGAAAACCGCAGCAATGGACGAAACGGTAAGGACAACTAAAAGTGTGATCGTCTTCATTGATATATTGATTTTAGGGTTGTTTACAAATCAAATCCAGTCTAAAGGATTGCGATCCGACTGACTTTGCCCCCGATAAGCGGCCGGGGTAAGGCCCGTCAATTGTTTGAATTGATTGGTTAAATAAGCTACGCTGCTATAGCCGAGTTGCCGGGCAATGTCGCTGATAGATGATTCATCGTAGCTTAACAGCTCTTTGGCCCGCTCCACCCGCTGCCTAATCCAGAACTTTTCGATAGTCAGGTTCTCCGTGGTCGAAAATAGATGACTCAGGTGGGCGTAGTCCAATCCAACCTGACTGGCCAGGTAATCGGATAGGGTGGTCTTCAGACTCGCAATCCGCCCGCTTTGAATCAGGTCGATGATGAGCGTCTTCACCTGGTTAACAATCCGCCCATTTCGGTCGGTCAGTAAAGAGAAGCCATGGCCTTCCAGGGCCGGACCAATGGTCATCAGATCAACCGACGGGCTGTTGAGGGTAGCCCGTCCCAGCTCAACGTGTGCTACGGTGTATCCCAGCCGTTCGAGTTCGTGGCGTACCACCCGAATGCACCGGTCGCAGACCATGTTTTTAATAAAGAGTTCCTGTATAGCCATTGGCAGTCAATTGCCCCTAAACAGCTTTTAAGCCATTTCGGAATAGATTTGCTTAGATTTCCTCCTTCACCGATCCGCAGGTGAGCATCTTATCGCCGTAGTACGGGTTACGCACTTCCTTCTTGTCACTCAGCCACGATGCTCCCTTTCCCTGGGCAGCCATCGGGCAGAACTGAACGTAGGTTTTTCCGGGTTTGGTGGCCTTCGCCAGCGTAATCATACTACTCGATAGTGTCTCGAACTGCTCCCGTTGGGTCTCAACGTCGGTTGTCTTACTCATTGCCGTAGCCTGGGTTTTGGCTATTGTCAACGCCTTTTTATCGGCGGAGGAGAGCGTTGCCGCATCTACTTTATCCAGTGTCGACAGTAAAGCGGCTGCCCCTGCCTTTGCTTTACCGGCATCGGTAGCCACCAGCGCATCTTTCACGCTGTAATAAGCAGTAAGAATTGGTACTGGGGTCGTTGATTGAGCAAAAGCAGCAAGGGAAAACAGAGACAGGCCAAGCACCGCCACAGAAAATTGTGCGATTGAGAGTCGTGAGATTAATAAGTGAATGGTCTTCATTGGTTTTTAATAAATTAGTTTAGGGGAAACAGAGATTAAGCAGGTGTTGAAATCCGTTGCCGCCCCGATGTAGGTTTGCGCCGGAACCAGGGTGAGGAAACAAAATACAGGGCAAAGCCAGACGAGATGGTGAGTAACCCCAGTACTGAAAAAGCCCTAAGAATACTATTGTTTATATCGTCACGGCCTTCGTAATCCATCGTGTGGAGCATCCAGAGCACATCGAAAATCCGCCACGGATCGGTGCGTACACTCTGCACCGTACCCAACTGAGCGGCTACATAGACTATTGCATGGGCCGGTTGCCGAAACGTGATGGCATAGGCCGGCAGTGGTTTTCCCCGATACTCGTGGTGGCCATTGGTGCTTGTCAGGTACTCGACGCGCTCAATGGCCGACGACCCGGCAAATCGCCGTTGGGCCAGCGCAGATGCCTCCGTTTGAGTCAATTCGCTGCGGAGTAATCCCGTCCGGGCATCGGCCAGTTGCGTATGCACCATCGGATGGCCGTTCCGCTGCTTCATCCGGTAATTCAGTTGATACAGCGGTTGGCCCAGCACCTCGATAAGCTGCACACTCATGATCGAATCAGTTTCTGGTTTTTGACTCAGTGCCAGCATCGGTACGGATGGTGATACGAGCGATAGACTATACGGCATCGCTCCGGCTGGCCGCTTGAGCGGATCACCATGAATGTCATCGAGATTCGACCAACTGAAATACAGCCCGCCCAGCGTCCAGAGCAAAAACTGAACGCCGATGAACAGCCCCAGGTAGCGGTGGGTTTTACGGATGCGGAGATGCCAGGTTCGGTTCATTCGGCTTTTTCAGGGTGTTTGTGTTCGTGTCGCAGGCCGTCAGCGGCCCCTTCATCGTGCTGTTCCAGATAGGCCCCGCGCGGACCAATCCCATACAGGTAGGTCAACGCGCCACCCTGATGCCCGGCTAACCCCACGGCGATGCCCGCGCCCAGCAGGGCTACGGCCGTTATGCCTTCCAGCCACGTAGCGGGTCGCCATAGGGAGACCCCTTTGAGCAGCGTACCGGCCAGCCCAAGCCATAGGGTATAATCGGCGTATATTTCGTGGGTTTCCAGGGCAAGCTGGGCTGCGTCGCTCAGCCCATCGGTATGGGGATGGACCAGAGTGCCGGCCACGTAGGCACCGGCTGTTCCGGCAACGGCAATGCCAAGCGTAAGCCAGTTCAGTGGGGCAGACGGCCGAAACAGGACAATCAATTGTAACAGAGCGGCCATCATTAGCAGCATGATGGGCATATGAACCACCATCGGGTGGTAGGTTGGATAACTGGCTAAGGGCGCAGGCATTGGAGCCATCGAAGCTACCTGGTCCATATGCCGGCTGTCAACCGATGTTCGGCTATGACCGGCTCCCTGGAGGGATAGCATCGTCGAATCGTGGCGAAGGGAATCCCGACGCGCTTTCTTCTTGTGGTCGCCCTGAGCAAACCCAGGCTGAACAAAGGCCATTACCAGTATCCAGAAAAAAATCAGGCTCTTTTTCATCGCAGTCAATTCATGTGGGTGTGACCCGCCTGGAAGCAGTGCAATGCACAGGCGGTCCCTTTATAGCTATCATGCACGTTACCGATTTTCTTGCCTTTCGCGTCGAAGATGTCGCAGGTGTCGTCGGTGTTGTCCTTGATAGTGAACATCAGATCCCCGTTGGCATCCATGTACGTTTTACCGTCCTTGCCCATCTTGCCCATTTTTTTGCCCGTTTTGGCATCGACTAAGTTGCCCTGCCCATCCACGAACGCAATCTTTTTGCCCTTCGCGTCCATAATCATCCGGTCTTTGGAGATTGCACCAACCGATATACCCTGGTCATCTCTAATCTGACCACTGGCGTTGATGGTCATGGGCTGTTTGTAGTTAGCCGATTGGCCAAACAGGATCGCGGGGCTGAACAGCAAGGCGAAGGCCAGGATTAGTTTTTGTACGTAGTTCATCGTTTTTGTTCGTTAAAATAATTAGCCTGGTTTTATTCCGTGCTACAGTCTAAGGGTACCAAAAAGGGTATTGATCCGGGCGGTTTCGTGAATTTGTCGAAACCCGCCACTGTAAAGCATATTGGGGAGTTCTCCCCGCACATTCGCCGTTGTCGTATCGAATCCATCGAAGAGTTGCAGCCCATAGAATAGCACCCGCTGGGCATTGTTTGTGGGTTTACCCCAATCAGCCAGGGCCAGTGAACCACCGGGGGTCAGTACCCGCAACATCTCGCGAATCGTCTGGCCTTTATCCGCATCGCAAAGGTGATGGAGCAACAGGCTACAGGTAACGATGTCCATCGTTTGGTCCGGGTAGGGTAGTGCCGTTGACAGGCCTTGCTCCAGCACTACCGGCCAGCCAGCCACTGTGTTTTTTTTGTGGGCTATTGCTAAAACCGTTTCGTCGCCATCGAGACCAAAGACACTGGCTTTGGGAAACAGCCAGTGCAACAGCCTGACCTGCATTCCCGTACCACAGCCCACATCGAGTACGTACCGGGGACATAGGTGCTGAATCGGTTCAAGCAACCGGGTTCGAAAAAAGTCTTCCCGCATCGTCAATGCCATGATCCGGTCGTAAAACCGGGTTAGGCCGTACCAGCGAAGGGCTGGTTTGTATGATTTGGCGGGCTTGTTCATCACCTTATCGTTTTTTCTCCCACTCAGTGATGAGTTGATTATTAAGTGCAACGATCTCCGTATACTTCTTCTCGGCGGCTAATTCCGACGATTTTCGGGCTGCCACGACGGCCGCTTTATAGTCGCCGGACCGGGCCAGAAGTTTGGCTTGCAGATGCAGGTAATTGAACGCTGGTTTAAGCGTGGCCGCTTTTGTGGCCCAGATCAATGCCTGTTTGGCATCTTTATCCGTATCGAAATAATACAGGGCCGATTGGTAAAATATACCCGCCTGTTCGTCGGTAGCCGAGGCAACCCGCTTCAGAATCTCGGCGGTAATCCGTTCGTCGGCATTACTTACCACCGGGAAATGCACCGATGTATTGGCCCAGGCCAGGTACAGGGTTGCCCCATTTTTGACTAAATCCTGTACCTCGATGGTAAATGACTCATAGAATCGCATCGAGGAATCAGGTTTGACAGTGAACCGCAACACATCGTTTTTAGCTTCGTAGCCTGCTGTTCCATGACCCGCTGTGTACGAATTCAAAATCACGGTCCATTCCGTCCGCTCCGGTATGGTGAAGAGCGAGTAACGCCCGGCGGGTAAGGGTTTACCGGCTACAACCATTGAATCCGAGATGGTCAGAATAGTAGCATCTGAAGCCCCCGTGCGCCACAGCTGACCGTAAGGAACCAGACTTCCGAAAATTGTCCGGCCTTTCGTCGCCGGACGTGCATATGTAATCGTCAAATCCGTAAAACCAATCTTCTGTTTAACGGTCGTCGATGGGGAGGCTTCGGGCAAATTT
>JBBQLG010000043.1:0-40695 GCA_038327655.1 Cytophagales bacterium | reverse complement strand
CAGTACGCTGATTTTGAGGACGCCGTTCGGCGGCACACCATCGGGAACGAAGACATGCGCAAAATCTTCGACGGCTTCCCCGTCAATGCGCACCCGATGGGTGTTTTGTCGTCGTTAGTGAGTGCGATGAGCGCTTTCTATCCCGACTCCTACGACGAAAAAGCCGAAGACCATACCGAGTTACACATCATCCGGCTGCTGGCCAAACTGCCGACGCTGGCCACCTGGTCGTACAAAAAATCGCAGGGCCACCCGGTTAATTATCCCAAAAACAGTCTCGACTACATTCCGAATTTCCTGAACATGATGTTCTCCCTGCCGGTGGAGGACTATCACGTTGACCCCGTAGTAACGGAGGCCCTGAACGTACTGCTCATTCTCCACGCCGACCACGAGCAGAACTGCTCTACGTCAACGGTGCGCCTGGTAGGATCGGCGCGGGCCAATATTTACTCGTCTATTTCGTCGGGCATCAGTGCCCTGTGGGGTCCGCTGCACGGCGGTGCCAATCAGGAAGTGATCGAGATGCTGGAAGAGATTAAAAACGGGGGTGGCGACGTGGCCAAGTACATCGACATGGCCAAAAACGCTAAAACGACTGGTTTCCGGCTGTTCGGCTTTGGCCACCGGGTGTACAGAAACTTCGATCCCCGCGCCAAAATCATCAAAAAAGCCGCCGACGATGTGCTGGCGAAGCTGGGCGTAAACGACCCCGTGCTGGAGATTGCCAAAGGTCTGGAAGAAGCGGCTCTGCACGATGAGTATTTCGTCTCGCGCAAACTGTACCCCAACGTCGACTTCTATTCGGGCATCATTTACCGCGCGCTCGGCATCCCAACCAATATGTTTACGGTCATGTTTGCCATTGGCCGCCTGCCGGGCTGGATTGCCCAGTGGAAAGAAATGCGCGAAACGAAGGAACCCATCGGCCGTCCCCGCCAGATCTACACCGGCTCGACCCTGCGCGAATTCACGCCGATGGAAAATCGGTAAAACAGAAAACGCTTCCACCGCGACCACTCAAAACGCGATTGCGGTGGAAGACTAAAGCCCTTCCCGCTGTTGCCTGGTATGCTGCCTGAAACCATAACGTTATGGAATATCGCGTCGAGACTACCGGTTACGCATCCGATGAAGCCATTGTTCAGGCCGTCAAGGCGTTTCTGAATCCGTCATCCGGTCCCTCGCCGAGTTTCCGGTATGGATACGATGTACCCACAACGCAGTCTTCTTTTAATCGGGGGTTCCCATTCCGCGACGATAAGTCTGTCTCCCGGCCCGGCTCGTCCTTCGGTTTATCCGGCCAGCAAAACGGGAGCAGTCGCCCCATTGACCCACGCGTTCGCTTTGTGGCCATCAGTAACTGGGGCGGGGCCCAAAACCACTACTTTATTGTCGGCAACCGGCGGATGCTCCGCGTGGGCCGCTGGGCCATGCATCCCCAGTGGTCTTACCTAACCGGCAGCTGGACGAAGTCCATCTCGTTACAGCCCGTGGCGTCGATTACGGTGCATCCCACGGCCGGCAAGTCGGTGGCCCAGATGACCGACACCGAGAAGCTCACCGAAGCCATGTCACGGGCCTTGCCCAGGATTCCCGACCACCTCAAAAAAGCCGTCGAAGACCTGCTCACCCCGGTCAACATCGCCCTGTTTGTGGGCATCACCGTGGTACTGATGTCCTCGGGAGTCGGCGAAGTGCTGGGGATAGGCCTACTGGCATTTGGCTTTGTGGCGGGCGGGCTGGACCTGTGTATCAACGTCTTGAAGATGGTCTTCGACTTCTACCGGAAAGCCACCCGTGCCACCACCGAACACGAGTTAGACCAGGCCGCCGAGTTGTTTGTCCAAATCGTGCTCCGGGGCGGCATGGACATTCTCGACATTTTGGACATTCTCGTAGGTCGGCGGGCGGCTGCCAAACTCGCGGGCGGTCCGGCGGTCCGGCAGGGTTTGCGCAGCGTGGGGATGTATCTGGGTCACTTAGAGCGGGAGATGCCGATCTGGTAGAGTAGCCAAGCCGGGGTACGTAGAGAAGTAAATCAACGATTTGACCAGTTGGTAACGCTTATTCAGGACAGATTAAAATAGGCGTTTCTCTAAATTTTAAAAGGCCCAATCAGCAATCTAAAGTATTGCTGATTGGGCCTTTTTATCCCATAAACGATAGCTGTAGCCGTGTATTGACGGGCGAATTATCCTATCTCCGCATTTAACCAGTGAAAGGCACAAAAAAGCGGTGACAGGATTTCGCCTATCACCGCTTCGTCTGTCAAACGAAAGACAAGTCAGTCGTTAATCGTCAATTTCGCCTTCGTCATCGTCTTCCGTAACGCCGATGGGTACTTCATCCAGCAGAACCGTTTCGTCTTCTTTAATCTTAGCCCGGATCTTACCTTCCAGCTCAGCCATCAGTTCGGGGTTGTCCAGGATCAGGTCTTTCACCGAATCACGGCCCTGCGCCAGGCGATTGCCATCATAGGAGAACCACGAACCTGATTTCTTGACGATCTCCATCTCGACAGCCAGATCCAGAATCTCACCGACTTTAGAAATACCCTGCCCGTAGATCACATCGAACTCGACTACTTTGAAGGGAGCGGCCAGTTTATTCTTGACCACCTTCACCTTCGTACGGTTACCGATTACATTATCCGTGCCTTCCTTGATCTGGCCGATCCGGCGAATGTCTAAACGAACCGATGCGTAGAATTTCAGCGCGTTACCACCGGTCGTGGTTTCGGGGTTGCCAAACATGACGCCGATTTTCTCGCGCAACTGGTTGATAAAAATGCAGCAGCAGCCGGTTTTGTTGATGGTACCGGTCAGTTTCCGCAGGGCCTGCGACATCAGGCGGGCCTGAAGACCCATCTTGCTTTCGCCCATTTCGCCTTCAATCTCGGCCTTTGGCACGAGGGCAGCTACGGAGTCAATCACGATGATGTCGATGGCACCGGAGCTAATCAGGTGTTCAGCAATTTCGAGGGCCTGTTCGCCGTTGTCGGGCTGGGAGATGAGCAGGTTGGCCGTGTCGATGCCCAGCTTCTGCGCGTAAGTACGGTCGAAGGCGTGTTCCGCGTCGATGAAGGCGGCCAGACCACCGGCTTTCTGGGCCTCGGCGATGCAGTGCATGGCGATGGTAGTTTTACCGGCCGACTCAGGGCCATAAATCTCAACCACCCGGCCGCGGGGTACGCCCCCAATGCCCAGCGCCAGGTCAAGTCCGAGCGATCCCGTCGAGATCACGGGGACGTCCATAACTTTGGTTTCGCTGAGCCGCATAACGGTGCCTTTGCCGTACGCCTTGTCCAGTTTCTCGATAGTCGTCTGGAGGGCTTTTAGCTTGTTTTCGGCGGCCGTAGCGGATGCCGATGAGGTTGCTTGTGTGGTGCTGTTCTTGGCCAAGTTGTGTGTTGTTTAAGCAGATAAAATTACCTGTTTTCGGGCTCAAAAGCAAATGATTTTTCAAAATTCACCGGGCTTGTTCAGCCGGAAATACTGCGCTTAACCGTCTGATAGCAGAATCTAAAAGATTGCTCTTTTTAATCAGTTAATTGCCTCTATATCAATAATTTGTATCCTGCTACAAACTCGTTGTAAATCCGTTCCAGCGTTTTTAATTCGTCGCCTAAGGTGCTGGTATCGTTCAGTTTGAGTTTACCTTCGGCCTCCCGCGCCACGGCCGCCACCCGGCTCACGCCAATGGTACCGGCCGACCCTTTCAGCGTGTGCAGGTGGCTCTTAACCGTAGGAATGTCGCCCAGCGCAAAGGCATCCAGCGAACCCCGTACGAGCTCATCTGCTTCGTTGACGAACTCCTCAAAAATAGACTCCACCAGTTCATCGCCCCCAATGTCGCGTAACTGCTTCACAATGTCGGCATCCACCATTGGCTCGACCCGTTCGGGTTCGGCGCGTTTGGGAATGGGTACCGTGGTAACAGCAACACCAGCCCGGCGGGCATCCACGAGTTCTTTTACTTTCGTAATCAAACTCTGCGCCCGGATGGGTTTCGCAATGTAATCGTCAAGCCCCTGGCTCAGGAATCGTTCGCGGTCTTCACGCATCGAATACGCCGTCATGGCTACGATGGTTGGCAGTTGTTTGCCAAACTGTTGCCGCAGGTGTTCGGTCGTTTCTACGCCGTCCATGTCGGGCATCTGAATGTCCATGAAAATCAGATCGAACGGAATACCAGCCGGATTGAATGACGTTTTAACCGTCTCGATCGCTTCCGGACCGCTCGATGCGGTGGTGACATCGCAGCCCGCTTTGCGCAGGATTTCGCTGGCTACCTTGCGATTGACGGCATTGTCGTCGACGAGCAATACACGGGGCGGAGTCAGGCCCGGCTGTGAGTTGGTGAAGAAATCGGTCAGCGAGATATCGGCTCCTTCGCCCGCCTGCACGGTAGGGCTGATGGCCGTTTCTTTGATCTCGACCGTAAACCAGAACGTGCTGCCCTGCCCCACCACCGACTCCACGCCCACCTCGCCCTTCATCAGCGCGGCTAATTCTTTGGAAATCGACAAACCCAACCCTGTGCCGCCAAACGATTTCCGCGATGACGTGTCGACCTGGCTGAAGGAATTGAACAGCAGCCGGATGTTGTCCGGTGAAATACCGATGCCACTGTCCCGTACTTCGACTTTCATTTTGTTGAATTTCCCGCGCTTGCTCACCAGCGAAGCTACCACCGTAACGGCTCCGTTCTCGGTAAACTTCAGGGCGTTGGATGTCAGGTTAGAAAGAATTTGCAGCAGCCGCGTCTGATCGGCAATGACAAACTGCGGCAGGTCGTCGGCAATCTGATACGTCAGGTCGTTGCCTTTGGCGCTGGCCTGCTGTCCAAACAAGGCGATGAGTTTGTCGAAGACTTCGCGCAGGGCGATGGGTGCTTCGTGCAGAACCATTTTGCCCGCTTCGATCTTGGAAAGGTCCAGAATGTCGTTCAGGATGTTGAGCAGCGTTTCCGACGAGCGTTTGATGGTGCGGACGTAGTCGCGCTGATCGTCGTCTAAGGGCGTATCGGTCAGGAGGTCGATCATGCCGATGACGCCGTTCATGGGCGTCCGGATCTCGTGGCTCATGTTGGCCAGAAACCGTTCTTTCACCTTCAGCGACCGTTCGGCTTCGTCCTTGGCTTTTACCAGTTCGTCGGCCTGCGTTTTCAATTGGGTAATGTCGCGGGCCAGGGCAGCCACTACGGTGTAGTTTCCGGCCTCGTCTTTCAGCAGCAGCATGTTAAACATAAACTGCCGGTGACTCCCATCTTTTCGGCGCAGGGTAGCCTCGAAATTACGCAGGCTGCGGTTGCGGATGAGCTTGAACATGGCATGATGAATGGCCCGCCGGTCCACGAAATACGGCATGATTTCCTGGCTCAGCACTTCGTCGGGCGTGTAACCCATCCGCTTGAATACCGACGGGCTAATCATGGTAATGTGGCCTTTGCGGTCTACCCGGACGTAGATGTCCTGGAGGTTTTCGAAAATACCCCGGAACGTTTCTTCGCTCTGCCGCAGGCTCAGTTCGGCCCGTTTGCGGTTGGTAATGTCCCGCGCAATGCCCGATACCTCTTCGATCAACCCGCCCGACAGCAGGATTGGATTCAGGTGAAACTCAAGGTAGGTTTCGCTCTTAATCGTCCGGTTGCGGTCGGTTGATGCGCCCCCAACGGCTATCCGTTCGGTCTGAAAATACAGCTCGAAATTCTGGGGCAGCCCCCGAAATGCCTGCCGGTATTTTTCTTCCAGCAGCCGGCGGTTCTCCTCGCCAATCATCCGCCAGCCGAGTTGGGTGGCACTGGCCAGGAGCGTTGGGGTTTCGCCAAGCTGCGTTTCGATGAGTTTAGCGTAGTTTTTATTAAACGACGTCAGTTGCAAGGCTCTGTTTACCGACCAGATCAGGTAGGTACTGCTGTCGAAAATGGCGTTCAGGCGGGCGGTCTGTTTGTTCAGGGCGGCTTCGTCCTGCTTGCGGGCGATGGCTAAGGCCACCTGGCCCGAAATAAATTCCAGCAGTTCGAGATCGCGGGGTCCGTACACGCCCGCGTCGTCGTAGGATTTTACGCCGATGATGCCCGTAATTTCGTCGCCGATGCGGAGCGGGGCCGTCAGCATCACTTTGGGCTGTAACTGCCCGTAGAGGTCTATTTCGTGCTGTTCGGCGAGTTGGCGGATGTCCTTTTCGTACAGAAACAGCGGCTTATTGGCCCGCACCGTGTATTCGGTCAGGCCGTTGCCGAGCCGCCGTTTGGTAAAGCGCAGGTTGCCCCGGAAATATTCATCGACGTAATACGGAAAGTAGAGGTAGTTTTTGCCGGAATCGTACAGCGCGATGAAAAAATTACGGGCGTCGATGATGTGGCCGAGTTCTTCGTGAATCTTCGTGTACAGATCGTCTAAATTGGGCGTATTGATGGTCCAGTTGGCGATGCTGTAGTATAGTTTCTGCGATTTCTCGGCCCGGATTTTACCCGTCGTGTCGTGCAGAATGCAACGGAATGCCGTGGGTCGCCCGTTGTCGAACCGGCAGTTAACGCTACCCGACAGAAACATGGTCTTTCCGCCTTTGTCCCGGAATACGGTCTCGAAATAGGGTGTTTTTTCGCCGTTCTGAATGCGTCTCAGTTTGGCAAATGTGCTATCGGCGTAGTCGGGATGGAGCACGTCGCGCAGGCTCAGAGCCGCCATCTGATCGGAGGTATAGCCTAAGGCCTCGCGCCAGGCCCGGTTCACGAAGATGAATTTCCCGTCCAGCGTCAGCAGCTGTATCATGTCGGACGTGTTGTCGACCAAATCCTGCAGTTGCGCATTGGAAAAGGACAGCGCCGAGGCTACCCGCTTTTTGTTCGTGATGTCCTCGCCGATGAGCGTGTATGACATTGACCCATCGCTGATTTTATCCAGGATGAGCGAGTTGAGCTGCACGTTGCGCAGGGCACCGCTGCGGGCCAGCAACTCGATTTCCTTATGCTCCACAAAACCGCCCCGCTGCATGGCCTCGTCCAGGTCGCGCCGAACCGTAGCCTGATCGGGCCTGGGAATAAGCTGATCGAAGAAATTCTGACCAATGATTTCATCGGCCGCCCACGCCGTTACGCGGAAGGTATATGGGTTGGCGTACGTCATGGTCCCGTCGCGGGCAATGGTCAAGCCAATCAGGTTTAGCTGATCCACCGTTTGCCGGACATCGAAACCCATCAGGGGCTTAGGGGTATCTATGGAGTGATCGGTCTGTAGCATGGTATCTGAGATCGGATGGGTTACCGGAATAATCAATGTTGGAAACGGGCGCGTGACTTTGGGATGGGTTCACGTCCTAAATAAGTCAACACCTACGTATATGATTGATAACAAATCAATTGTACAAAAAAATCTCCCTAAAGCCTTACTCATGCCCGGACATTCAGGTCGCTGGTGGGTAAAAACAACGGAGCGATGGGCCGTAGCGGGTCTGTTTTTACTCGGCAGTGTCGGCTGCGAATCGTACAACCTCCAGCGAGCCACATTCCCCGCCTGCGGCAAGCCTTCTGCCACCATCGGCGTCACGACCGATCAGCTCGAAGCTACGCTGTTTTTAACGGATAAACAGGGTGATATTGGCGTGATCGGCTGGGCCATGGGCGATGGCCGGAACAAAACGGGTGACCAGGTTAAAGTCGCCTACGGCAAACCCGGCACGTACACCGTAACCGTCATTCTGGCCAACGCCTGCGACGATAAATTTACAACATCACGCCCGATAACCGTACAAAATTAACGCTGCCCATGCCGGTCCGTTTCGTTTTTGCCCTTCTGCTGGCCGTTGTATGGCTTCTGCTGACAGCCCCCGGGCAGCAGGCACGGGCGCAGGCCCAAACCGCCCCGGCAGAACGAATAGCAAACGTTCGGCTGACCGCCCTGAACCAGACATCGCTCGAAATTTTGTACGACCTGTCCGTCAGCCTACCGGGTGACTCCATTCATTTTGAGGTAATTGGCCGTAAAAGAGGGTCACTGACGTTTAATTCCGGCTTTATTGAGGGTGATTTTGGCCGCCATGTGTCAGCAGGCCCGAACAAGCGGATTCTCTGGAATGTGATCGCCAACGGCTACGAGCTGAACGAGGAAATCCGGGTGCGGGTACTGGTTCGCCCGGCTCCCGCTAATTTCAACCCTATTCCCACCATAAAAACCGGTCCGACAGAATCGGTCCGTACGCTGTCGCAAACGCCCGATACCACCAACGCTGTTCAGTCGCGGATTCGTCGGCCTTACCGGCCCGGTGGTCCGGCAACGGCCCTGCTCTCGGTGCTGGTACCGGGGTTGGGTAACGTGTTTGTGCAGGGACCTAAACCAAAAATTGGCTTTCGGCCATTCATCACGGCGGGCGTAGCAGGAGCATTGGTGTACGGGTTTGGCCAGCGGAGTCAGGCGCAGGATCAGTACGCGATGTACAGGCTGCAAAAGAATCCCGAAGCGGGCGAACCCTATTACCAGCAGGCTAATGACTCTCAACACCGGTACTACGTAGCGACCCGGCTGGCGGCAGCACTTTGGCTTGGCGATGTCGTAGCCACGTTTGTTCGTGGTTTGCGGAATCAGCGGCAGCGGTCAGCAGCGGCTCCCGTTAGTCTGCGGCCGGGTTACCAGTCCGGCATACCGGTGGCGGCCCTCACCCTTCGTTTTTAATCCCTGTTGGCTATGCGCGTCGGTCTTGTTCTGTGGGTACTCGCTGGTAGTTGGTCGGTTGCGCTGGCTCAGCCCGCCCCACGCGATTCGGCTCTCTCGGCCGTCAGTGCGTGGCAGTACGTGCAGCTGCAGCGGCATCTGGTAGGTGCCTCAACGGTACTTATGGAATCGTTCACCACCAATCGGCGGGGCTGGCAAACGGGTCAGGCGGGAAATTTCGTGTACGAACTGGCCGACAGCAGCTACCGCATCCGGCGAACCGGCACCCGCAGTCTGACCTCCGCCCGGTCCTTCATCGCCCTCCCCGACAGCCTGAACCTGAACCGGGCCACGGCCTTTATCATTGACGTAGAGATGCGGATACCGACAGGCACAATGCCCGAAAGCGGCCTGATGCTCGGCGTGAGTGACGATGCCAATTATACACTGGTGGTCTTGAGCAGCCCAACGGATTGTCGGCTCACGCGGGTGGTAAACGGATCGGCCAGTTCGGTGAGTTTGTCGGGCGGTCGTTCGGGAGCGGCTACACCTTCCCTGGTGGTTGGCGAACGGAATCAGCTTCGGGTGGAGAAGCACGACGGGAAGCTTTTCATCACGGTCAATGGCCAGGCGCTGTCAGGTAGTTCGATGACTTTCCGGCCGTTACCGGGTAATGGTATTGGCTTCGTCTCGTCGGCGGATGCGGTCACATTCAAAAACCTCCGCGTTCGGGTAAGTCGGTGAGGTTATTTCGCGATGGCGCGAATTATAAAGCACAACCAAGTTAGCATTTTAGTCAATTATTAATGGCGTTAGTAATCATATTCAGGACTTCAAGGTATATATTCACAGCAAAAGACATATAGTGAAGTTACCAGCGTTAATTCGATCCCGTTTATGCACCATTTCAACTTAATCACTCGCTTATGCACCTGTATTAAACCAGCCCAACTGATGTTACATCCACTTCGCCGGTATCGACTATGGCTGTTATTTCTCAACGGATGTATGCTGAATTGCGAACCCTATGACCTTCCGCGGATCACTTTTCCCAGTTGTACCAAACCATCGGCTGCTATTGGCACTTTAACCGACCGGCTCGAAGTTACGCTGTTTTTGGATAACCCGCAGGGAACCATCACGGTGGTAGGCTGGGATCTCGGCGATGGCCGCAACAAGATCGGTGAACGCATAAAAGTCGCTTATGCTAAACCGGGCGTTTATACAGTGACCGCCTTGTTGGCCAACCCCTGTGACGACAAATTCACGACCTCACGCGCCGTTACCGTACAGAACTAACCCCACACATGGTTTTACGTCTACCTCATTTTTTGCCCGCCAGTCGGTGGCTGATAGTTGTACTAATAACCATTGGGGGACTACATAACCCGGCTTGCGCTCAGTCCGACCGGGTTGTTTCGGTGACAAACGTCCGATTTAGTACCCTCGGCGGAACGTCGCTCGAAATCCGGTACGATCTACAGGTCAGCCATCCGGGTGACTCTATCTCTCTGTTAGTTTTCCGGCGGGACAACACCCGGCTAAATGTTGGTGTTGCTTTTGTAACGGGCGATTTCGGGCGGAATGTGACGGCAGGACCGAACAAACGCATTCTCTGGAACGTGCTTGCCAACGACTACGAACTCGACGAAGACATCCGGGTACAGGTGTTGGTGAACAACGCCAACCCGCCGGTTCGCCCGCAGACAGTACCGCAATCACCAGAACCGGCTGTAGTTATGGTTCCCGACAACCGACCAACTCCACCTCCCGTCCCGCCTAACATAACCGCTCCAATATCCACCACCAAATCGTCCCGACCGGGTGGGCCTGCCTTGGCCCTGTTGTCTGTACTAATGCCGGGGCTGGGCAACGTGTTTGTTCAAACTCCAAAGCCCAAAGTTGGGTTTCGCCCTCTATTACCGGTTGGTATAGCCGGTGCAGTGATCTACGGGTTTATGCAGCGGACCCGCGAGCAGGAACAATATTCGCAATATATTCAACAACGAAACCGGGAGGTGGGCGAAGCCTACTTTCAAGAGGCCAATGCCAGCCACCATCGGTATTATATAGCAACTAGGGTGGCGGTTGCTGTCTGGCTAACCGACATTGCGGCAACATTTTTTCGGGGACTGCGCAATCAGCACCGGCCCCGCAAAAACGTTACGGTGCATCCCGGCTATCAGTCAACGGTGCCCGTAGCCACGCTCACACTCCGACTTTAACGTACTCCCCCATGCGCTTTGTTCTTTTTTGCGGTTTACTGCTCGCCAACAGCCTGTGGGCGGCCGCTCAATCTGCCGATACCACCGACTCTGCTTCGAGCCCGTGGCAGCGGGTGACCATCCGCCGGGTCAAGAGTATTACATCAGTAGCTAAAGCGGTTCCGAGTCTACCGACCAAATTGACTGCTACGGCCGTCTCAAAAACAGAACAAAAACCGGCCACGACAAGTCCGGCCAAAGCGACGGTTATAGTCAGAGTCGAATCAAGTAGCAAGCGATCCGCGAATCTAAGAACGGTCTCTATGAGCCAACCTGCCAACAGCCGCAACGGGAAGCCAACACAGATCAAACCCCTGCCCGAACCCCAGATTCCCCCCACCCAGTCCGGCTCCGCCCCCAAGCCACCAAGACCCAAACGACCTGCCCCCAAAACCCCCGATCGTTACTTTTAGGCAACTACCCCGGTTCGTGGACGGCTCAGGGGTTGACGACGACCCGAAGGTTTACGAATTTTACGGTTTCGGCGGCTGAAACAAAGCCAATACCGTTACCCGCAAACGGCCGAAACGCAACCGGACTACCAAGCAGATTTTGACCGTTAATGGCAAAAAACAACTGACCATTACGCTTTTCAACGCGCAGGGTGTTGGACTGCGCATCGATACGGATTGATTTATTCACGCGCCGACTGTCCGACAATAGCGCAGTCTCCGCAGTTTCTCCGTCAACGTTCTTGAACAGCACCGAATCAGTGCCCCGAATCAGGAACGCCGTGTAGTGCTGCCCATTGCCGACGCCCAGCATCAAACCGCTCCTGATTCGAACCGTCTTGGGAACAACCATCTCTACCTCGACCCGAAATGAAGACGCCCCATTGAGGTCTATCTCGCCGGGCAGTTCGATGTAGGCATGACCCAATTGCCCGTCGCGGCTGCCGATCCGACGAACAAAATAAGCAGAATGAGCAACTTCGTATTCAAACGGCCCGATCTTACCAGAAGGCCAGTTTCGCTGGTTGTCAGCGAATAGCTCGGTAAACGTGAAAGTCTTGTCCCGCATCGTCCACCAGATGCCCCCAATCAGTAAACTCACAACTAACACTGAGAGTCCGATAACCGTTGTGTCGGACGAGCCGGTTCGGCGGGGCGGATTGGTGAGTGTCGGATGGTCAACGGGTAGAGCCGGTGGGGTGGATACGGACTGCCACCAACTCAGGTGCCGCCAGTCGGTCGAGAGTAGTTTATCTTTCAGCGTTTCGCCCCGCACTGGTGTTTCGGCTGCGTAAAAATTGGCCGACAGGTACGTCAGCACGGCGTCGGCCAATATAGTTTTGTCGAAGTTTGTGGCCAGAAATAAAGGTTTCAGTACCCGAACCGGAATGTGGTTTTCTGCCACATACTCATTCAGAAACTGATGTACCTTGAGGGAAACGGCATCCCGGTCGGGACCAGCAAAGGGGGCTGGGCGGGACGGTGGCACGGGCGGATTAACTGACTCTACCGGCGGTGTAACCAACATGGGTGTCGCGGGCAGAACAGCAACAGGGATAGTTGTCGGCTCCGCGATAGGCACAATGGAAACTGGCACGTCGGTTAACTCAACTGGGTCAGGCATGGTGGCCAGAATCGCCGGAATCCAGCGGTCTTTTACGAAGTCGGCCCGCAGTTGCAACCGGGCGGCATCGGCCACGATCTGCGTGATTTGCGAGCCGGTGAGTTTTTTGCGCTGTGACCGGGCCAGATCAGCTACGTTGATTTTCAGGTCGCTGATTCGGCCGAAGTACGGATTGATGGCCCGGCTCACGTCGTTGACTACATTCAAAAAATCGCCCGGTGGAACGCCCGCGGTTTCGGCTTTGGACACTAACCCCAACTGCCGCCACTGCCACTCGAAGAGGTCTCCCTCGCGCAGGACTACTTCGTCTTTAATACGTTCTTTGAGTTCGTCAAGGGACATTTTAGTCGGTAGGTCAATAAAATGATAAGTTAGTAAGTTGACTGGTTAATGCGTATTCTCTGGCGAAGCACTTACTGACTTACCAACTGGCTAACTTACCGACTGTTAATAAAAACTAATCTTCGCTTTCTGTATGATCTTCCACTTATCGCCCTGCAACGCCAATTGGCCGGGTTGGTCGGTACGGATGTGGGCGTTTGGTATTGGTTTGGCTGTGTATTCACAGGCATCAGCTAAGTACGAGTACGGATCGGATAAGGCTAATTGCTGCGCTTCGGGTTTCTCAGTAACGTGATAAATGGCCTGAAAATCGGTGCGTACGTCAATCTGGAAAACGGTGTCCCGGTCGGGTGCGGCAAGCAGGCTGGCCACGCTAAAACCATCGCCTAAGTCGGCCGTACGCCCATAAAACACGACCTCTCGCCGACGTAGTTGATTACTGGGCGCAGCCTGACTTTGAACCGGAGGCTGAGCCATTGGCGCGGGAGTTTGCAAGACAGATTCTGCTGGCCGCGGAGCAGGTGTTAGTTGGGCCGCAGCGGGTGATATGCTCTGCACCAGACCTTGCGGTTCGGAAGCCGGGGCTGGTTTGGGAGAGGCCGGGATTTCCGTTTGCCGGAGTTCGGGCGTTACTATGGGACGCTGTACGGGGGGTACGACCTTACTCGTTTCGAGCCGCACCACTCGGTTCAGGAGTTTTTCTCTTTCCTCTTCGAGGAAGCTGACCCGGCCCCGCAACAACCACAAATAAACTATCCCGCCCAGATTAAGCAACGACAGCAGAAGAGCCAGCCCACCGAGCGAGAGCAGCCCCCCTGCGTCGATCTGCTTACCCAGCGGATCTGTTACAACTGGCTCACCCGTGTCCGTCGTTTCAGTCGATGCCGCTGTGCTTTCGTCAGACTGGGTTTGTAAATCTGCGGTTGGTACGTCAGCATCGGCCAGAATTTTAGTGACCCGCGTGGTATAGTCGGCATAAGTGGGCAGTTTAATCCGGCGTTCCCGGTTGTCTCCTTTGGTTGCCCTGTCGTTCAGATACCGCTTCAACTCCGTCAGTATCTGGCCGACCGTGGCGGTTGGCGTAGTCAGAGTGGTAGCCTGCTTCCGGGCGTTACGCACCAGATCATCGGCTTTCTGCAACTTGTTATCAACGGTAAATTTGATCAGGCTGTTATAATCAGTGCAGCCCTCACAAGTTAGTCTGGACAGTTTGGGGAACTTTACTTTATCCGTTGCAATAAATTCAACGGTTGCTTTAGTCAGTTCAAACGCTGCCTTAGCGACCACTTTCTTAGCGGTAGAGTCGAGTTGCGCATGGATTGGTGGCGTGATGAGTATAGCCGTCAGCAGAAAAAGGATGAGGAGTCGTAGCATGGGATTGAGGATTTTTGACCGCAAAAGAAGAGGAGAAAACACCGTATCGGCGGACCGGCAGAGAACGCGAAGAAGATTTTCTTCGCGTTCTCTGCTTTTACCTTTTTTATCTTCGCGGCTAAGATTTACGATTCGGCGATGTACTTGGATAACTCATACAGCGAATGCTTCAGCGGCAGGAAAAAGAACGTTTCCGACAGGGCTTCGTTGGCATTCTGCTCCATTGCCATCCGGGCCAACCTGTAACTGTCATATAACAGCCCCCCGCGCGTTACGTCCGGTCCAACCAATAAGTCGTAGTATTTCTCCGGTGTCATGATGTTATATTGACTCAGGAAATACTCAATGTCCGGGTCTTTGAGCGTCTTTGCCAGAAAGTGCTGCACGTTCTGCAACACTGAGTCATGAAAGTCCTGGTTGGCCTGCATCTCGTTCACTTTTGTCCGGCGATACGTAAAGTCGACGGGTTTGTCAGGTTCGTTGCCCCAAAATGGTCGTTCCTCTACATTCGTATATTTCTCCTTTTCCGCAACCGACGAATTTTCATACAGTACGGCCCCATTGGCCGTTGTCTCCTTTGGATTATCGGTCAGGATCACGTCAAAATCGGTTGGGACAGGCAGTGTGGTGTACGCCCTGAACAGCAATTTGGTAAACTCAACCAGCCGCGACCGTGACCCGAGTAGGTTTAAGTACTGACTGCCCCGACCGGTGAAGGTCAGATAGCGCGGTAGACTTAGCTGATTGGCTTCGATGAGTTGCACGAGGTGATACACAATCGCGCTGTAATGTAGGTAGAGCACAATCCTCAGGGCCGGCTTTCCGTCCTTAATCGACTGCTCGAACTTAAAATGGTCATTGTACTTAAACAGCAAACTAACTACGTCCTCCGCCGTAAAATCCTGATCGTGCAAAAAGGCCTCGAAAATACCATCTTCCCGCCCCCTTGCCTGACTCAGCGAGCGATTGAAGTTCCTATAGTTTTTCACAAAGCCGTTATCTTTCGTGTGCGCCGGATGTCCCTGTTCATTCAACCCACCGCCCCAGATGTCGTAACCGGCAAACCGGAACGAGGTGTTGAGGTAGCGATTTTGCCCACGCATCAATAGCATCAGATCGGCCGTACCGCCCCCGATATCCACGTTGATCGCGTCGGCAAACGACTTGACGCCTTTCGTTCGGAGGTAGAAGTACGGAGCCAGCGACTCGGAAATGGGTGCTTCCACGAAGTTCTTCGTCGTGCCAAACACCCGCTCGAACGCTTTCTTCCACTGTTCCTCCAAGCTTTCTTTGGTGGACTCCCGCATACTCGACGGAGCCAGCCAGACCACTTTCGTTTCCTGAATATTACCCTGATTTAGAATGACTTTATTCCGAATCAATAAGAGCAGTGTCTCGAAAAACGCCCGGACGCGCGGTTTATTTAGTGTATCGCCGGGTTGATTCTCGAACAGCCATTTCAGGTTCGTCACGTAGCGGTTCACGCCCGTCGGCATTTCTTCGAGGTCGATGTTAAAGCCCAGATTAAGCTTACTGAACAGGTTATCGCCCCCGACGCTATCGCTCATACCGATTTTTTCGTACACCGCCGTCCGCAGCGGAAATGCAAACGGCGACCCGAATTCCTTACCCAGAATGGCCGGCACAAACTCGCGCCGAATCAGCGAATCGAACTGCGGCAAACTCCCGTAACTGACCGGCAGCCGGTAGCGGTCGTACGGATTCTGCACTTCGTAACCGTCGTAGGGTTTGTTGAGCAGTACCATCTGCAACTCATCCTGCTCCAACTGTACTTTGTTGTCGCTCACCGTCAGCCCCTTTGGTTCTACGTTGCCGGTCGTCGTGTCGGTGTACGCTACGTGCGTGTTCGAGGTACCGAAGTCGATGGCAAAGGTGAACGGCTTAAACCCTTTCTGGTCGATGACGGTGAATTTGGGCAGAATAAGCCCCCGGTAGGGCACCCCGTTGCGCTCTAATTTCACCTCCAGCAGATCGAACGCCTTTGGTATTTTGTAGAAAAACGTAGCCGGGGCATTGGCCTTCGGCGAACGGGTTTCGGGCGTGGGTACATCCAGTGGTTTCCACTGATTGGCAACGGTCTGATCGGTCTGGTAAAACCGGATGGAATCGGCCGCGCGGAAGTTCGTATTGTCGTCGCTGAGGTCGGCCAGCATCACCGTGTACTGGTTCAGACTCTGCAAATACGGCTCCGGCACGGTCAGTTTGTAGAACGGAAAAAACGCCAGCCCCGCCCGGAAATTCAGGGTCGTCTGCTCTTCGGCAAGGCTATATTGCTTCTTGAACTCGACGGTGCGGTTGTTCCGGATCGGAATCCGCAGCGTGGCCGTTACCGTGTTGCCATCCGTGTGAATGGTCAGTTGCCGTTGCAGGTCGTCAATCCGAAAGAAGTTAAAATACGCCTTGCGGATGGGCAGCAGAAACTCACAATCGCCCGCCATTCCGGTAAAGAAACGGCCGTTGTTGAGCTTAAACGGCATTTTCACTAAGAAATCTTCCAGAAAATCGTCGGTCGTTACGAACGGATACCGCACGTTGTCGACACCCGGCAGGAACCGATCAGCCAGCAAACCGCCTTCGCTAAGGTTGTTCAGCAGCGTGCGCATAATGACCGTCTGCGGGTTCCAGTTCGTGTTTTTCACGTAGCGACCCGTCACGTCCATCCGCGAGGCCAGGACCAACGGACGCGGTACGCCGGTGGCGGCTCCGTTGCGGGCTTCCTTCTGATAAAGCAGCACCGTGGGCTGAATCACGAAATCGCTGCTTTCTTCGATGTCGGCCAGTACGTCGGCTTCGCGCACTTTATATAGGGCCAAACCCGGTACCACCTGCAACGTCGAATTGCCGTCGCCCCCAATCTGAATTGGGTCGAAGTTAGCCAGCGTCGTATCCGGCTCAACAGGCAGGGCAACAGGCCCGTCGAAATATACCTTGTACAGATAATCTTTAAGGCCGCCCCGCAACAGCGTGCTGCCGTACTGATCGTAGAGTCGGCGGAGGTACGTCACGAAGCCTTCGTCGCGGTTTTGCAGGGGCACGTATTCGTTCTGAAAAAACGTCCGGCCGGTGGTACTTTTGGGCGCGTCGATGTACTTGTTCTGCCGCTCCTGCTCCCAGTTGGGCGAGGTGAACACCAGCGACAGGGGCGACGTGCCACCTAATAAAGCACCCTTGTAGTAAATGAGCGTGAATTGTTGCAGCGACGCCAGTTCGTTGCGCAGGTCCAGTTCAAGGGCTTTCGCCAGAATCTGATGCGGGTGCCGGGTCAGTCCACCGGCGGCTCCGTTGGTGCTGTTCAGGTGGCTCAGTCGCTCGGCCCGGTTCCATACTTTATAGGTCAGGTCGGGGCTGTTTCCCGCCTGAAACAGCAATTCGAGCATGTCCATACACTGCGACACCAGCACATGGTACATGGTCAGTTCACGGGCGTTGATGTCGGAATTAACCATCCGAAACGCCGTATCGAACAGATACAACCGCGCAAACGGCGACGGAATGGACGTACCGGCTTTAGCGGCCGACCCCGCCACGTTCCCGGCGGCTCCCGAGAACGTATCAGGAATGTGATTGATGCGGTCGCCGGTCAGGCCATTGTGCGACCCGGTCCAGTCCTGATGGTTCTGCTGACTGACGTTCGGGTCGTTGTCGATGCGAAGGATATAGGGCATATTGTGATGTTCAGTTAACAGTGATTAGCAGACACTGGCGTTCGGTACTGGCCATTACCCCCAACCCCCTGAAGGGGGCTTCACGACTTGGCTACCAGTGTCTAATCCAATGAAGCCCCCTTCAGGGGGTTGGGGGTAAAATCACACCAGTTGCCGGTTCAGTTGTCCAAGCTTTTCACGGCAGCGTTCGGCCACTTCGATCAGTACCTGCATAAAGCGCATTTCGGATTGTGGAAACGAGGCCTGTAAGCCGTTTTCGATCTTCCCGGCCTGATCCTTCAGGAAATTGGTACTGATCCCCTTCTCGAAAAAGCCGGTCTCTACCGTTTTGGAAACGACCAGCGCATTGAAATCTTTCGACAGATCGAACGGTCGGAACCCACGGTCATTGGCCGCCATCTCGGCCAGCCACGGCCGGAAATAATCGGCCATGAACTGCCGCAGGGCCACATAAAACGAGTTCGACGACAGGTTTTGCGACAGGTTCAGGTTCTTGGCAAAGGCTTCGCCGAGACTGCCCGGCACAAATTCGGTGTAAAACTTGGTCGCGTACGTGAACCGAATCAGCGGCTCCAGCAGGTTATTGAATGTCTGATCGTAGAAGTGCGCGAGGTCGAGCGTTTTGTCGTTGCGCTTGAGGGCAAACTCGTAATACTTCTTATTCTCAGTAAAATCGTCGTTGCCCTTCTGCGCGAAATCCAGTACGGCTGCTGCTGCCAGCATCTCGACAACGTGGGCGTTGTTGGTCTGCTGCGCCCCGCCCTCCACATTGGGATACAGTTTGCTGCCCGGCTGGTCGCCGATGTAGTACAGCGCGTCTAAGTTCACCTGCGTCTGGTAGTACGACAGGGCGGCTTTGGTCTTCGACAGAAACCGATTCTGGTCGATGGCACTATTTGAATTTTCTTCGAGGGCGAAGTACGGCATCACCGTCACCGCGCCTTTTTTGGCCGTGCGGATCGGCATCTTCTGGCTGGGGTGCTGCAACAGTTTTATCAACTGCGGAAACCCCGCCGACCCGGTCCCGCCAAATATCGAGCTGATGACAAAAATCCGGTCGGTCTGATCGTTGAACGCGCCGGTGAAGTATTTATACACCGCCGAATCTTCCAGCGAGTTGAACACCACACTCCCGATGTTCGGATTGCCTTTGAACCCTACTGACAGATTCAGTTTGAGTTCGGCGTTGGTGGGCTTTGCGGAGTTGTCGTACAGCAGTTTCAGGAATTCGCGGTCCAGTTCGTCCATGCTGCTGACGTTCAGAAACTCCTCGAAGGTGCCCTGATGGTCGGTCAGTTTGGGCAGTACCGAATCCCCGATTTTCACAGGAGCATTATCGGCCTGTAACGTACCAAGTGGCTGCAGGGGCGTCCCGAAAAACGTTTGTTTTCCCGGCGTCTGCCCCTCTACGTACGCGCTCCGGCGAATGGTGCGGTAGAGTTCAACGGCGCGTAAAGCCCGCTCGGTGTCGCCATTCTGCATGTCCATGTCCAGCAAAATGGGCACAATCGTCAGGTCGGCGGGGGTCTTGGCTCCGGCCGCCAGCAGCATCGTCAGGGAGCGCAGTACGCGGGCACCCGTCCCGCCAATACCAAAGAGAAAGAGTTTCATAACCGGGATTTTTAAAGGATTCAGGGGATTAACAAGAGGATTTTGTTCCCTCAGGTAGTAAGACTTTTCATCTCTTTAATACTATCGCCCAGTTTCAATTAATGAACAGAGTTGGATACAAGGCAGTGAGCAAGACAGGCCACTTTTCCTGTACAATAACGTCATCAGCTTTTAACTAATGAAAAAGGCCGTATGAGGGGGTAAGGACAAGGGCAAAACAAGATCCTTGTTAATCCCCTGAATCCTTTAAAAATCCCGGTCTAAAATGGCGTCCGCTTGGCGAAGATGGAAAAGTTCTTCAGCAGGAGCGAAAACACGAAAAAGTAAATCAGCGCATAAATAGCGTTCACCGCGCCGAAGCCCGTCATGTAGCCGTCGGTTTCGTCGGCCTGGGTGCGGTCTTTGGCGTAAAACAGGGCATAGCCGAAGGCGAAAATAGCCGCAATGACCAGCGTAACTACCCATTGGGGCGTCCGGTGGAAGATGGCCCGCCACCGGCCGAGACCGAGGTAATAGACAGCCGCCAACGCCAGTGTAACGAAGAGCGTGATGAGGCCAACGGGCGTGAAGATTTCATCGGCGTAGATGGGGTCATTGTTCTGGCCGAGCCAGAGTTCATAGAGCGAAACAAACATGATGGAAGGGTTAGTTGTTGGTTTTTGTCATGCAATAGTTCGTCATGCTGTTATTTGTCATCCTGAGGTACGAAGGACCTTGGAAACTTGGTCGCTAAGGTCCTTCGTACCTCAGGATGACAAATAACAGCATGACAAAAATTATTTCTTGATAAGGGAAAAGTTGAATTGTAGAAAATCATTGGCCGACGACTGATACGCTTCCTTCACGCCGTTCATCAGGTGTTCGAGGGCGAAGGTCTTGTTGCGCCGACCATCCGTCGTGCGGTCGTCCATCGTGGTCCAGGTAGTCTGATACCAGTCGTCGGAGCGGGCGGGCAATTTAACCGTTACGTCGGCTTTGTCGTCGTAAAGGTTCGAAACCTGGAACGTCAGTACGTGGGTAGCCTCGTTGAGTAGTTTGAGTTCGCGTTCCCGCAGGCGGCTGATGTCTTTGATAGCGTCTTTCTTCTGCACCGAAACGAGTTTGATTGTTGCGCTCGGTGCCGTAATAACGAGGTTCTTCTGCAAAAATGCGTCGGCCTGCGCGTAGGTCGGCAGGACGTTCAGGTTCAGGCCAATGGCGAATTCGGCGGGTTTAGCCGGTTTTACGGTCAGTTCCGTCACATTGCCTTTCTCGACCCGCCAGTCACCTTTTTTATTCAGCGAGAAAAACAATTCGTAGGCCGTCAGTGCTTTCCCGGAGCCGAAGTTGAGTTGTTTCGCGGGTTTAACGGTCAGCAACTCCTGCAACTGCGTGTTAAACTGGCCCAACAATTCCTGCTTCCCGATTACCCAGACATAAAACGGCCGCGTTTCGCCGGTTAGTTTCTGCTTGTGGTTCTGGTAATCGTAATAGGTTCCGTTGAAGGGCGAGGTGTAGGCATAAACCGTGGCCCCAATGCCTGCTTTGTTCAACTGACTGAACTGGTCGTAAATCTCATTTTTCAACACGCTCGACGCGTCGGTCTGGTTGATATTAGGGTTACTTTTTACGGCTGCGTCGGGAAAAGAAAGAATACAGTCCGACACCAGCACGGCGATGTTATTACCCTTTGCCCGTTCGCCCACCTGCCGGAACACTTTGTGCAGTTCCGAACTGCGGCCCGTGGCCAATGGGGTAGTGGCCAATCCTTCCACGAATGCGGTCAGGTCGCCGGTGTAGGGTTTGGGCGTATCCGAAATGGTATAGACCGTAACGGGTTTGATGGTATTGGCCTTTGTGACGATTTCAGACACCACATCTTTAAACGCCGTGCCGCCCTTCAGGTAGCCGCCCATGCTGGCCGACGTTTCCAGAAAAAAGTGAATCTGATTGATCGAAGCGGCTTTGGCAGCGGGTTTATCGGCCGTTTCGGAACGTTTTTTCGAGCCGCCACAGCCGGACAACAGCCCTATCGTACTCAGGATCAGCAGAAAACCGGACGTCCGGCGGAGAGATACAGTCATGCGTGAATAGCGGGTCAAAATTTAAGAACGTTTGAACAACGGCAGAACGTACGCCATCACTAACGTCGCTACCAACAAAATATCGTACCAGTCGAGGGTGGCTTTGGTTCGGAAGTCGCTGCAGCTTTGAAAAAACACCGAACAAAACACGATGAGCCAGGCCGTCGATTGCAACGTTCGGGCGGGTACCGAGGCTACGTAATTCACTACCTGATAGATTAACAAACTCCCCGCGCCGATGCCCCACCAGGAGTTGGTCAGGCTCGGCGTTTTCTGGTATTGGCCCCACGTCATATCACGTCCGGCCAGCCACAAGACCAACACGGTTACGGCCGTCAGCAGCCCACCGAACCAGTTTGGCCAGTCGGCCGGTACGTTATACTCCGTTGCGGCAACCGCCTGTTGAGCAGCCGGTTGCGCCACGGCCACAGGATTGGATAGCGGCAAGATGGTCAGGACATTTTCGGCGGACTTTACCAGCGAAACCCGTTGTTGCCCGGTTACGGCCTCGTCACCCGCGATCTGCTCCCGCCGAAAATAGACGGTCTGCCCGGTATCGTCGCGGAGGAGGCCGCAACGGGTCAGGTCGTCGTAATGAATAATCTGGCCCTGCATCGGGAAAAATAAGTCTGTTTAAACCGCTAAAAGTACGCAAAGCCGGTTAGCCGCGCCACCCTTTTTGTTCGGGCGGGACAGGACCGTTATCAACGGCGGCTCCGTACCTTTGTGCCGCATTTCATAAATCACTGCACCCGTGAGCCGTACGCCAGACCGAAACCATCCCGCAAAAGGCAATTCAGCCAAAAATCGGCCGGATAAAAGAGACTCGGGCCGAAACGGTTCGGGCGGTCCATCCAACGCTACGGGTCAGTCGGATGCCGTCCGCGCCAAAAAACACCTCGGCCAGCATTTCCTGAAAGACCTGACCATTGCCGAGCGCATCGCCGACGGACTAACCGGTCATGGCGGCTATACGAAAGTCCTCGAAATCGGGCCGGGCATGGGTGTTCTGACCCAATACCTGCTGCCCAAACATGCCTACGAAACGCACGTAATCGAGATCGACCGCGAATCGGTGACGTACCTGAACAACCATTTTCCGGCGTTAAAGGGCCGCATCATCGACGGTGATTTTCTGCAAATGAACCTGACCGACCTGTTCAACGGCGAGTCATTCGCGGTGATCGGTAACTTTCCGTACAACATTTCGAGTCAGATCCTTTTCAAGGTGCTGGACATGCGCGACCGGGTGCCCGAAGTAGTTTGTATGCTGCAACGCGAAGTGGCCCAGCGCATTGCGTCGCCACCGGGCAACAAAGATTACGGTATCCTGAGTGTGCTGCTTCAGGCGTGGTACGACATCAGGTATGAGTTCACCGTTGATCCCGATGTGTTTATTCCGCCCCCCAACGTGTTTTCGGGCGTCATCAGCCTGCGCCGGAACGCCGTGCATGACCTCGGCTGCGACGAGCGAAAGTTTGTGCAGGTCGTCAAGCACGGGTTTAATCAACGCCGGAAAACGCTTCGC
The DNA here is from genome assembly GCA_038327655.1 of Cytophagales bacterium. Classification (GTDB taxonomy): domain Bacteria; phylum Bacteroidota; class Bacteroidia; order Cytophagales; family Spirosomataceae; genus JBBQLG01. The sequence continues at coordinate 17,599 of JBBQLG010000043.1, read as the reverse complement.
AATGCGCTAAAACCGCTGAACCCGCTTGAATCGGCCAATACGCACCCGTTCATGGACAAACGCGCCGAACAACTCAGCGTGGCACAGTTTGTGGAATTAACCAATGTGGTGATGATTGATGTATCCCAGACGCCTGCGTCTGGAGTAAATCAGCACAAAGCAGACGTGGGCGAACCCACTGGCTTATGACGTTTGAACTCACTCAGGACTACCTCGACCGCCTGCAAACAGCCATAAACGCACACGATGACGCCTTGCTTCGGAGCGAGATGGAAGAGTTGTATGCCCCTGACATTTCGGGGATTCTCTACGAACTCGATCCCGAACCGGCCCGGTACCTGCTGAACCTGCTCGACAAAAAAGTGGGTGCCGAGATCATTGCCAACATCGACGCCAGCGACCGGAAAGCCTTCTTACAGGACTTTACCTCCGCCGACCTGGCTACCTACGTCGATGAGATGGACTCCGACGATGCCGTTGATATCCTCAATGAACAGCCGATTCAGGTGCGCGAAGAAGTAATTGGCCTGCTCGAAGACCGCGAACAGGCCCGGTTTATTCTCGACCTGCTGCACTACGACGAAGATGTGGCCGGGGGGCTGATGCAGAAGGAGTTAATCAAAATCAACGTCAACCTGACCGTCAATCAGTGCATCGAAGAAATCCGGCAGCAGGCGGAGTACATCGAAAACGTGTACGCCGTTTACGTGGTTGATGACCTTGGCCGGTTACTCGGTTTAGTATCACTCAAGAAGATCGTACTGGCCCGTCAGACGGCCCAAATAGCGGACATCTACGACGAAAATATCGTGTCGGTCGAAACCTACCGGCCTGCGGCTGAGGTAGCTGAGATTATGCAACGGTATGACTTAGAGGCCGTTCCGGTTGTGAACGTGCAGAAACGGCTGCTCGGCCGCATCACGATTGACGATGTGGTGGACGTGATTACCGAACAGGCCGATGAAGACATTCAGGTGATTTCGGGTCTGTCGGGCGAGGTCGAGGAAGACGATACCATCTGGGCGCGGGCAAAGGTTCAACTGCCCTGGCTCGTGGCCGGTGCCTGCGGGAGTCTGCTGGCGGCCACGGTCATCAACGGCTTCCAGACCGAGTTGGGCAAGATTGCGGCCCTCGCGGCTTTCATCCCGATCATCGGTTCCACGGGCGGCAACGTTGGCATCCAAACGTCGTCATTGATTCTGCAAAGCCTCGCCGACACGTCAGGTTTGAGCATCACGCTCGGTCGGCGATTGCTGCGGACGCTGCTGGTGGCACTAATCAACGGCTTGGTGGTGGGGCTGATCGCGGGTACCTACACCCTGCTGATTGGCGAGCCGCGTCTGTTTCCGGTGGTGGCCCTGTCGCTGCTGGCGGTCGTGGTGCTGGCGTCGTTCATGGGAACCGTAACGCCCTTGCTGCTCAACCGGATCGGCATTAATCCGGCCGTCGCGTCGGGTCCGTTCATCACCACCGCCAATGATCTGATCGGGATCGGTGTGTATTTTCTGATCGCCCAATTTCTGCTTTCCGAGTTGTGATTCGTCGGATTCTTTTGATCCACTGTGATTAGGTGCTGATAAATCGGTGACTTGCTTTATACTTGCTGATAATCAGTGAGTATAAAACCGTAACGTATGAATAATAGTCAGTATAAGCATTCAGACTTAACGTAGCGCATTAATGGGTGTGCGATGGAAGTTCACCGACGACTTGGCAATGGGTTTCAAGAAGTAATTTATCAACGTGCATTAGCTGTAGAACTTGAGCAAGCGGGTATTCCATTCGAACGGGAAGTTGAGATGCCTTTGTTCTATCGGGAGCAGCGCATTGGGTCCAGACGCGTCGATTTTTTGGTCGCTAACATGATTTGTGTGGAATTAAAGGCGGTAATTAAGCTGGACGATGTTCATCTGGCACAAGCCATCAATTATCTGGAGGCCTACAACCTCGAAGTCGGTCTGCTAATCAATTTCGGCGCGAGAAGTCTTGAACACAAGCGGGTTATCAATAATAAAATTCCCAACGCCGGGCTGAATCTATAAACCAGTTTGTTTAGAACTTCTCAGTAGCACCCAAACGGACTACGATCACAGTAAATCAAAAGAATCCGACGAATCACAGTCATGATAGCCGTTATTCAGCGTGTCGCCGAAGCCTCCGTCACCATTGAGGGCGAGGTAAAAGGCCAGATTGGTGTTGGCTTTCTAATCCTGTTGGGTATCATGCATGCCGATACGGCCGAGGATGTAGACTGGCTCGCGAAAAAGATCGCTGGGATGCGTGTCTTCAGCGATGCCGACGACAAGATGAATCTCGATTTGGCGGCTGTTGGCGGTGATGTTTTACTAATCAGTCAGTTTACACTTCATGCCAGCACGAAAAAAGGCAACCGGCCCAGTTTTACCGAAGCCGCCCGGCCCGAACTGGCCATTCCGCTGTACGAAGCCATGATTCGCCAACTGGAACGTGAACTGGGCAAACCGATTCAGACGGGTACGTTCGGAGCCGATATGAAAGTAGCCCTGCTGAACGACGGGCCGGTGACGATTGTGATCGACTCCAAAAACCGGGTGTGATTTTAATCGCTGCCGCCAGCCACTCCGGAACTTATCCGGGGCTTTTCTTTTTTACTTCGACGGTCTTCGACCCTGAATACAACCATCATTACGACACGATTGCATGTACCGACATCTCCTGTTTCTACTCGCGCTGGGCGGGTTAGGTAATCTGGCTTCGGCTCAGAAACTGACTGAAATTCCCACCGGGAAGTCCCCGAATCAAAAAGGCATATACTTCACCTGGAGTTACAACCGGGACTGGTACAATCGAAGCACAATCCGCTTTAAAAACACCACGACCGATAATTACGACTTCAAAATCATCGACGCCATCGCCCACGACCGGCCCGATTTGACCGATTTCTGGAAGCTCCAGAGTCTGACCATTCCGCAGTACAACGCTCACCTCGGCTATTTCTTCGGCGACAAGCACGACTTCGGCATCGAACTCAGTTGGGACCACCTCAAGTACGTAGTCGACGATAATCGGATTTTTCATGTGCAGGGCAACGTTCGCGGGCGGTACATCGACAAAGACACGCTCGTTACGCCTGATTTTGTGCATTTGCAACACACCAACGGCAACAACTACCTGATGATTAACCTGGTAAAACGCCAGAAGCTGAGCATCGGAAAGCATTTTGGGTTAAGCGCTATTTACAAAGTCGGGGCGGGTGGATTGATTTCGTACACCATCTCGACTGTACTCGGCGATTTCGACAAGGGACATTTTCACCCGCAGGGCTTCGTTGGCGGGGTCAGCACCGGATTGCGGTTCGACATTTACCGGCACTTCTTTCTGCAAACGGACTTACAGGGTGCTTACGTGCTGTACACCGGCAGCGAACTCGGCCATGACCATGTGGGACGGGCGACGCACCATTTCTACTCCCTGCAATACCTCTACGGGTTCGGGTTCAACTTCCCGCTGGGGAAACGATAAGGGCTAAAACCGCCAAGACGCGAAGGCAACCGCTAAGGTCGCGAAGAAATAATCATTGCGTTCCTGGCGACGCCTTCGCGTCTTGGCGGTTAAAAATCCCCGTAATCAACCTGCAAACACGTCAGGCCGAGTGTCCGTCGCCACATATCGACCACCTGTTGCCGGTCGTCAATGACGAACTCGACAAAGTACCGGCCCACAATGTGTTGCTCAAACAATTCCTGTTTTACGATTGAGTCTTTTCGGTTATCGTTCTCCGGTCGCATGAATAACTGAAAATCACCGGGTTGCCCACCGAGGTATTGCATCAGCCAGTCGGTTGTTTGCGGGCGACAAACGGCATCCCGTCCCGAAAAAAAGATAATGGCATACCCCGACGCCCGCAGCGACTGCACAAGCCGGATAATGGGCCATTTGGGTAAATCCTCTCCCACCCGCGCCCAGGCAAACGCCGACCGGCCGTTCATTTGCGCCACCGTCCCGTCAATATCCACCAGTACGCAGCGGGGCAGCGATGCATCCTGTTCGCGCCGAAAAACCGGGTTACGCGTCAGTATTTCGGGCTGAAACGTAAAGTTCTTTTTCATCACGTTGAGTTGTTCTACCTGCTTACGAATCACCGCTTCCCCCACCAAGTCATCGCGTTGGCGGTCGCGCCGGATGCACTCGTCAACGGGCGTATTCATGAGCTGATAGCTGATTTCGATGGCATCGGTGTGTTCGCTGAGTAGCTTTCGGAACTCGTTGATGTAGCTCAGTTTAAGGTTCGTGTTGTCGATCAGCAGGTTCCAGCCCCGCGCCAGGCCGTTCACGATCATAGCCTTCTGGTTATCGTTCACCAGGTTTTCGATTCGGTTTTTGGCCGGGTCAGGCCACGTTTGCCAGTATTCCGGTAACGAAACGGGCAGCACCGCCCGCCGAAGGTCATCACGGCTGATGCGGATGTAATTGGAGTTTTCGGCGCAGAACTGCCGGGCAAATGTCGATTTGCCACTGCCGCTCAGGCCGGTTAGAATCAGGACTTTTCGCATGGATGACCACAAAAAACCGGCATCACCAATGAGCCGGGTTTACTGTCGGTATGCATCAAAAGTAAACACTCCGGGTAAAAATTACCGCAATACCAATCCATCATCGCCGTTCGTTTTGGCAGAAAGCCGTATTTTTACCCAAATGGAGTTTGTACCGCCCGATATTGCCGCTTACGCCGACGCCCATACCTCGCCCGAAAGCGATGGGCTGCACCGGCTGAACCGCCAGACTCACCTGCGGGTTTTACGGCCCCGGATGCTGTCAGGTCATGAGCAGGGACGGTTTCTGAGCATGGTTTCGTGGATGCTGCGGCCCCGGCGGGTACTCGAAATTGGCACCTATACCGGCTATTCAGCCCTGTGTTTAGCCGAAGGATTAGCCGACGATGGGCGGGTAATTACCCTCGACAACAACGAAGAACTCGTTTCGTTCACGCGGCAATTCTGGGCTGAGTCGCCCTACGCTGACCGCATCGACTTCCGCCTTGGTAATGCCGCCGACATTATCCCGACGCTGACCGACACCTTCGACCTGGTCTTTATCGACGCCGACAAACTGAACAACGCTCTTTATTTCGACCTGGTGATCGACAAGGTTCGGCCCGGCGGGTTTATTCTGGCCGATAATGTGCTCTGGAGCGGTAAAGTAGTCGAACCCGTAAAACCAGCCGACAAAGACACACTGGCCGTACTGGCCTTTAACGAGAAAATTCACAACGACCCCCGTGTCGAAAACGTACTTTTACCCATTCGCGACGGCATCCTGGTGATGCGCAAACGATAACCCTGCCCAACTCATGAAAAAACGACTGCTACCCCTGCTGCTGCTGTTCACCGGATTCACCGCTTCGGCCCAAACCACCCCGCCAACCGCCCCGGAACAACTCGACTTTGCCGGTATTTCGGTTCATTTCGACGAGGGTGCCCGGCGCGTGGTGCAGCAGGACATCAACGCCCTGCTGGCCAACCGCAAGTTCTGGGAAGCGAAATTAGACCGCGCCGTGCTGTATTTTCCGATCATGGAAGCGGCCCTGCTGGACGAGGACGTACCAACCGATTTTAAGTACTTAGCCGTGCAGGAAAGTTCGCTCACGCCCGACGCCGTATCGGCCTCGACTGCTATGGGGTACTGGCAGTTCAAACGCGAAACGGCACAGGATCAGGGGATGCGCGTGGATGAAGAAATTGACGAACGCAAGAGCATTACGGCGTCGACCCACGGCGCGGGCAAATACCTCAAAAAGAACAACGCGACCTTCAATAACTGGGTATCGTCGCTGTTTTCGTACTATCTGGGTGCTGGTGGTATCTCAAAACTGATTCCGGCCGAGTGGAGTTACGCCCGCGAAATCAACCTCGACGGCCGCACTGACCGGTACGTGCTCCGGTTTTTCGCCCATAAGATTGCCCTCGAAAAAGCATTGTTGACCTATAAACCCGTCAGCACGTTTTCGCTGATCGAAAATCCCAAAGCGGGTGGCCGCAGCCTCCGTCAACTATCCGACGAACTGGGCATCGACGAGTTTGAACTGCGTAAATACAACCGCTGGGTACTGGGCGATGCCATTCCGTCCGACAAGGATTATACAGTTGTGCTGCCAGTGCCGACAAACCTCATCAACGACATGCGGGAGCGGGTAGCCCGGTCGGCGGGGGGAACCAAAAAAACGCCGGATTTTGTGCAGGACGATATCGGGTTTCCGGTACTGCGCCGGGTAACGACCGGTATCAGCAACCGCAACGAACCAATTCTGTACGAAATAAATGGCCTGCCGGGAATTCAGGCACAGGCTGGCGATAACGCGGGTACACTGGCGAAAAAGGCGAAAATCAGTTTTTCGAGCCTGCTCCGCTACAACGACATGAGCGACCGAGATCCGGTGGTCGTGAATGAAGTGTATTATCTGGCCAAAAAACGCAAAAAAGCGCTCGTCCCGTATCACAACGTCCGTGAGGGCGAAACGTCGCGTGGGGTGTCGCAACGGTACGGGGTGCGGCTCAAAAAACTGCTGCGCTACAACCGGCTCGATAGGGTGACGAAACTACAGACAGGCCGGGTAATGTGGCTGCGCGAACGCCGTCCGTCGAACCGCCCCGTAGAAATCATCAATTCGCCCACACCCAACGTCATCGACCGGACGCCCGCCCGCCCTGCAGTAGCCCGCACCGATGCCAACATGCCAATGAATCCGTCATCCGGCACAGGCGCGATTCCCAAAGATGCATCGGAACGGAAACTCTACCAGCCGAAATTGGTACCACCCGCACAGACTGTCAGCACGGAACCGGCACAAACCGGCGCGGCTAAATTAGATCCGGTTACCAGACCCACCAACACCAGCGACCGGTCCGCTATGAATCCGGTGGGCACAGCCGTCAAACCCGGCACGATGGCACCGACACCGGTGGTGACGACCACGACCCAACCCGATGCCAGCGGCACACAGCGCACGATCATTGTCCGGTCCGACGATGGGCAGCGACCCGAAACGCTTCCCTCCGATACCTACGCCACAAATCGCCCCGTCAAAAAACCAGCAATAACCCGCCCGACCACTACCCGCCCGACCACCACGCCCCGGCCCGACGTTATTGACGAGGATGTGGACGGTGCCCGCCCCGTAAAGCCGCTTCAGTCGGGTGGCTACGAGGACCTTGCCACCGGTGGTAAAGCAGAATCACCCGCAGCCAATCGTCCGGCTACCACAACGATCCGGCCAGATCGCAACGGCGAACCGGTAGCCCGACCAGATCGCAACGGCGAACCGGCGACCCGACCTAAAACAACGCCACCGGTTTCGACGGCTCCGCCCGTTACCCGCCCAACAACACCAGCCCTGACGCCCACCGCGTCGGCTCCTGTTACGCGCCCGGCTGTGGCGGCTTCCCGCACGATGACCCACACCGTTGAAGCCGGTCAGACCTACTACAGCATTTCCAAGATGTACGGTGTCCCCATCGAAGAGATCATTGCCGCCAACAGCCTGACCCCGGAAACGAAATTAGCCGTGGGTCAGCAACTGACCATTCATAACATCCCGGCGGGATTCCCGGTTGGGCAGGCCATCAGTCCATCGTCGGCCGTTGTTGCACCGACCCCGGCAACCCGCCCGACCGTTGCAACTCAACCCGTTTACCAGACGCATACGGTAGCCAAAGGCGAGACGATGTACCGCATTTCGAAGCAGTACAACGTCTCCATCGAGCAGATTAAGGAATGGAACCAGCTCCAGGACGTGACAGTTAAGGAGGGTCAGAAACTAAAGATTCTACAGCCGTAAATGATTCTCATCGACAATACCGTCATCAGCGATGATGTAGCCGAACAGTTTTTCGTCTGCAATTTAGATAAGTGCAAAGGAGCCTGCTGCGTCGAAGGCGACCTCGGCGCCCCGCTCGAACAGAGCGAACTGGCGATTTTGGACGAGATTTACCCCAAAATAAAGCCATACCTGACCGAAGCGGGCATCCGGGCTATTGAGGAACAGGGCCGCTACGAATCCGACGGGGATGGTGGCTACGTGACCACCACCATCAACGGCCGCGAGTGTGTTTACGCTGGTTACGACGAGCGGGGCATCCTGAAATGCGGCATCGAAGCGGCCTACAAGGATGGCGCCGTCGACTGGAAAAAACCACTGTCGTGCCACCTCTACCCCATCCGCGTCACTAAATACGATCAGTACCACGCCCTCAACTACGACCGGTGGCCCATTTGCAGCCCGGCCTGCGGGTTCGGCAAAGAACTGAACGTGCCGGTTTACAAGTTCGTCCGCGAAGCCCTTATTCGTGCCTATGGCGAGGAATGGTACGGCAAGTTGGTGCGGGATATTGAAGGGGAGGATAGTCTGTAGTTATGGCAAAACCGGATGTCGCCGACGAGCCGCGCGACTATTTCGAGGATGTTTACCAGATCGTGCGGCAGGTACCGCCGGGCCGCGTAACCACCTACGGAGCCATTGCCCGCTACCTGAGCCTGCGGGCCGGTGCGCGGATGGTGGGATGGGCTATGGTGGCCAGTCACGGGCATGACGTACCGGCACAACGGGTCGTAAATCGCATCGGCGTCTTATCGGGCAAGCATTTTTTTGGTGGCCCAACGACCATGCAGGAATTATTGGAAGCTGAAGGCGTTCAGGTAGAAGACGACCGAATCGTCCATTTCAAGCAGGTACTTTGGGACCCTAATGTGGAGTTGGCCGTATAGGCTCACAAACTCCGAATGTATTTCTGGCCGCCCAGATACCGCATTTGGCGGGAGATTTGCCGGGTTCGACGTTGCACGTAGGCCGATGGTCGGCGGATGGAGAGCAGAATGGGGTTGGGTAATACGGCGGCCATGCGGGCGGCCTCGTCGCGGCTCAGCGAACTGGCCGGATGCCCGTAGAAACGTTCCGATGCCGCTTCAACGCCAAAGGTCAACGGTCCCGTTTCGGCTACGTTCAGGTACACTTCCAGAATGCGCTTCTTCCCCCAGATCAATTCGATCATCATGGTGAAATAAACTTCCAGCACCTTCCGAACATAGCTGCGGCCATTCCAGAGAAACACGTTTTTGGCCACTTGCTGCGAAATCGTACTGGCCCCGCGCGGTCGTTTCCGGTACTGATTCTCCTTGATCGCGTCCTGAATCTCATCGAAATCGAAGCCCCAGTGCGTCGGATACGCCTGATCTTCCGAGGCCACAACCGCCAGCGCGGCTTCTTTGCTGATGTCGTCGTAGTCCCGCCAGGACTTGTAAATATGACTATCTACCCCGGTTTGCATAGCGTCTATTTTCCGCGATACAACCAACGGCGTTACCCAAACCGGAACGTATTTCAGGACAATGACCCAGCCAATAGACGCCAGAAACGCGTACAGAAACCCTTTGATGATCCACCCGTAAAGCTCTGCCAGCCGGGGTTGCTGCCGCACAAATAACCGCGCCCGTCGCGACCAGCCCGATGTCGGTTTCGTCCCGGTGGCCTGCATCCGGCTGGTCGACGCCCGGCTTGTATTTGCCGCCAGAATCGGGTTTGCGGGTCCGCGAGGGGTACGAAGTGTGTTCTGAGGGCGGTTGGGCTGCATATACGGCAAAGTAACACTCCATTTGCTGTTGTGCCAGAGCGACCCCGATTATTTTAGCGACAAGGTTAAAAAATGCATTTGCAACGCAACCCTTTTGCTATACAGGCTGTAATGGGGATAAAAGCTACCTACTCAATACACGTTATGAATCTTATTAAATTGACCGCCCTGTTATTGAGTGGTATCGTTTTGGCGATTGCTTACCTGCTCGATGCACTGCAAACGCGCTCAACTCCCCGGCCGCAGCCCGATACGTTCGATGCCACCGACCTGCTTTAGACAAAGAGGTCCGATGCCACCCGGTCCGCAAACAGTCTACCGGATTCGGTCAGCCGCAGCAAACCATTCTCGATGCTTAACCACCCTGTTTTCTCTAACTGAGCCAGTTCAGCACGGTTTCGGGTCAGGAAGTCAGTTCCCGACAACTCGTTTAACGTGGTAAGAGCACACCCCCATTTGGTGCGTAATCCCGTCAGCAGGTATTCATTTACGCGGTCGGCGGTAGTGAGAACCTCCCGTTCGGCCGGAATGGTATCCGTCTGCAATGCGGCCATGTAACGGGCATTATTGGCAAGGTTAAACTGTCGACTTTGTCCGTCATACGAGTGCGCGGATGGTCCCACGCCCAGATACGGCCGCTGCTGCCAGTAAGCCGTGTTGTGCCGGGCGTACTGTCCGGCGCGGGCGAAGTTGGATATTTCGTATTGCTCGTAACCGGTATCGGCCAGCCGGACGATCAGCGTTTCAAACTGAGTAGCCGCCAGTTCCTCGTCAGCTGGGGGCAGTTTACCGGTTTTCGTCCACCGCCCAAATGCCGTATCCGGCTCAATGGTCAGGGCGTAAGCCGAAATATGGGCCACCTCCAGCGACGTGACGCGTTCGAGGTCAGTTTGCCAAAGGGTCTCCGCCCGGTTAGGAATTCCGTAAATCAGATCGACACTCAGGTTATCGAACCCGGCATCCTGCGCCAGTTTTACGCACTGTTCGGCTTCGGCGGCCGAGTGCGCCCGGTTCATCCAGCGCAGCGTGGCTTCGTCGAAGGTCTGAATACCAATGCTCAACCGGTTTACGTATTGCCGAAGCATCGCCAGCTTTTGTGCATTCAGGTCGTCAGGATTGGCTTCGAGCGTGATTTCGGCAGTGGGCGAAACGGTGAATTGACGGTAGATGGCCATAAATATTTCCGCCAGTTCACGCTCGGTCAGCAACGAAGGCGTTCCTCCGCCGAAGTAAATCGTTTCGAGTTGGCGCGTGGGCAGGTAGTCGGCCCGCAAGTCGATTTCACGGGCGATGGCCGTCACCAACGCTCCTTTGTTTCGTTGATTGGTACTAAAATGGAAGTCGCAGTAGTGGCAGGCCTGCTTACAAAACGGAATGTGAATGTACAGGTGCATGGTACTGAAGGGACGAAAAACAGCCGGTTTCGGTTCCGTTTCTGCTTAGACCGCGTCAGCCGAAAGCCGTTTCTCCAGCAGGATAATCAGACCGTGGGTGCCCTGCTTCGTTCCCACGATCGCGAATCCGTGCTTCAGATTCAGGATCAGCATCTCACGCCATTGATTATACGTTTGCGTAGAAACGGTATGATACCCTTGCTGGCAGCACCCGTCGTGTTGCAGGCTTATGAGCCTACTGGCGATACCTTGCCCCCGAAAACCAGGATCGACACACCCTAACCAGCTATAAAAATGGCCGGGTTTGCGCTCGTACCCGATTTTGTAGCCAATCACCCGCCCGTCAATCAGGGCCATGGTGCATACAAGTGGCCCGCGCTTATCCTGATACGTCAGTTCAGCGAGTATTTCCTCACGCGTCTGTCCCGTAAACACGCTCAGGTGCAGGTCGAGCAGCGACGAAAGCGTCGGATGAGCGGGCAGCCCCGTAAGCGTTTGATAGTCAGTGACCGGTTCCATCTTTTGGCGTAAATCAATCGGGCAGGGTGGTTTCGTAGAATTTAGGTCTCGTTTGCGTTACGTCGCAGTACGTAATTGAACTGATGGCATCGCCAACCGTCGTGATGTAGGAAACGGGCGAATGGCCAACCACCTGCTGGTAGCCGGTCAGGTGGCCGTGCAGCGTTTCGGTACGGTCGGCCCAAATCGGACCGCCGTGTGGATGGCTCCCACCCCGTACGCGGCCCACCTCGAACAGAAAGTGAGCCGTTTTCTCGCACTGATGCATCGCATTTAACCGGTCGGCCAGGGGTACTTCGGCGTCCATCTGTTCAACCGACGCCCGAACGTGCTCATACCACCCGTTCGAGACACCGGCGTGGGTAAACAGGTGTTGCCCCTGCTGATACGCGATCTGAAACTGGCTTTTATGTTCCGTAAACAATGCCGTTAAAGCCGGTTGTGCGTTGAATCGAAAACCGGAACACCCGTAATCGGGATAGTGCAGGTATTGGGCGTCGTGGTTACCAATCAGCAGCACTACTTTATCGGGATTTGCCTGCTTCAGGTAAATGATCTCCACCAGATTCCGGTAAATAATGATATCCGTAAACCCCTGACAGCTGTCCGTATAGTCACCGAGAAAGATAATTTTATCGGCCGATGCTGTATCGACTTTCTTCCAGACATCACGACCGTGCAGGTCGCCAATTGCAATCAACTTCATGCGTCAGCGGCCAATCAGGCCCGAAATAGTATTGATACTTAAGGCAATGATAACCGCGTTGAAGGCGAATGATAAAACCCCGTGAATCAGGGCCAGCCGACGCATGACGGATGACGTAATGTTCACGTCAGACACCTGACTGGTCATGCCAATAACGAATGAGAAGTAGGCAAAGTCTAAATAATCCGGTTCCTCATCACCGGGAAAGTTAAGCCCCCCCTTCGTTCTGGTAGTATCGCTGTAGTAAGTGCGGGCATAGCGGAAAATAAAAACCGTGTGTACCAGCACCCAGGAGCAGACGACGGCGACAATAGAAAGCATAATGTGCTGATCCAACAAAACGGGTGATAGATCCTTGACGGATTTAACCAGCAACACGACGGTGAATAAGCTGGCGAAAGCGGCTACTACTACGAACCCCAGAATAAGTACCCGGCTTGAATCTTCCAGTCGATTACTTAGCTGCGTATCCTGCGGACTGGAGCCAATAATCACGGTCCAGGTCAGCGCGATTACGGTGAGCGCGTAAACCACGTAAGCTACTACCCACTGGGTTTGGCCCAGCATTTGCCCATTAGTGGCGAAGTACGTTATTGTTCCTGCACTCAGCGAAATCCACAACCGGTGGTCAGCGTCTAAATGAGTAAGGCGTTTAAGTAATGTATTCATGATCTGTCGAGCATCGTTGGCATAAAAACGCCCCCGTCGGCCTAAACCAGCGAGGGCGTTTTGTATGACTTATGCGGTTTATAACGTCCGCTTTACTTCCTTGAATTCGAATCCTTCGATTACGTCACCCATTTCGATGTCGTTAAAGCCTTTGATGCTCAAGCCACACTCGTAGTTGGAACGCACCTCGCTAACATCGTCTTTAAAGCGTTTCAGCGCACTGATTTCGCCGGTATGAATCACGATAAAGTCACGGATAACCCGGATTTTATTGCTGCGTTTGATGATACCGTCCGTTACGTAGCAACCGGCTACAGTACCAATCTTGCTGATCTTGAACACCTCGCGGACTTCGATGTTGCCCGTTATCACCTCTTCTACCGTTGGGGCCAACATGCCGGTCATGGCATCTTTCACCTCGTTGATGGCGTCGTAGATAATGGAGTACATCCGAATCTCGATCTGTTCCTGCTCGGCTAATTTCCGGGCGTTGACCGATGGCCGCACCTGGAAACCGATGATGATGGCATCCGACGCCGACGCCAGCAGAATATCCGACTCGGAAATCTGACCAACGGCTTTGTGGATAATGTTCACCTGTACCTCATCTGTCGAGAGTTGCAGCAACGAATCCGACAGGGCCTCAACCGAACCATCCACGTCACCTTTCACAATGGCGTTCAGTTCTTTGAACGTTCCGATGGCCTTCCGGCGACCGATTTCTTCCAGTGTAATGTGCTTACGGGTCCGTAGGGTCTGCTCACGCAATAACTGCTCACGCTTGTTCGCAATCTCGCGGGCTTCACGCTCCGTTTCCATTACGTTGAACTTGTCGCCCGCCTGTGGCGCACCGGGCAAGCCCAGAATCTGCACCGGCGTCGATGGTCCGGCTTCTTTCAGGCGTTTGCCGAGGGCATCGGTCATGGCCCGAATACGGCCATAGTGTGCACCGACCAGCACGATGTCGCCAACCTGCAGCGTACCCGTTTGCACCAGCACCGTCGATACATATCCCCGGCCCTTGTCCAGCGATGCTTCGACTACAGTACCAACGGCCCGGCGTTCGGGGTTAGCTTTCAGTTCGAGCAGTTCGGCTTCCAGCAGGACTTTCTCCAGCAGTTCGGGAATACCCATCCCGGATTTGGACGAGATTTCCTGCGTCTGGTATTTGCCACCCCATTCTTCAACGAGGAGGTTCATCTGCGACAGTTCATTCCGGATTTTTTCCGTATCGGCACCCGGCTTGTCCACCTTCGAAAAGGCAAACACGATGGGCACCCCGGCCACCTGCGCGTGGTTAATGGCTTCGCGCGTTTGGGGCATCACGCTGTCGTCAGCCGCAATCACGATGATAACGACGTCGGTTACTTTGGCACCCCGCGCCCGCATAGCCGTAAAGGCTTCGTGACCCGGTGTATCCAGGAACGTAACCGGACGACCATCGTCGGTATTTACCCGGTAAGCACCAATGTGCTGGGTGATACCACCCGCTTCACCAGCCGCAACCCGCGTCCGGCGAATGTAATCGAGCAGCGATGTTTTACCATGGTCAACGTGACCCATAATGGTTACAATCGGTGCCCGGGTAATCAGCGTGTCTTCGGCATCGGCCTCTTCAACCACAGACGAATCGACCTCTTCTTCGGCCGATACGAACTGGACATCGAAGCCAAATTCGTCCGCAATAACGGTGATAGCTTCGGCATCGAGTCGCTGATTGATGGACACGAACATGCCCAGGCTCATACAAACCGAGATGACTTCGTTTACCGACACGTCCATGAACGACGCCAAGTCATTAGCAGAGACGAACTCGGTAACCTTCAGGATTTTGGCTTCTTCCTGCTCGGCTAATAAACGTTCACCTTCGCGCTGACGGCGGTTATCGCGCCGGTCATTACGGGCTTTTACCCCCCGCGTTGGCCGGACATTACCAGTCATACGAGCCTGTGTGGCCCGAATCGAAGCATTTACATCGCTGGCGGTCGGTGCATCCCGACGTTCACGCGGTTTATTGCGGTCGTTACTATTCGCATTGGTGTTACGGCCCCGGTTGGCATTTCCGCCACCGGCAGTTCCACTGCCAGCCGGACGGTTGGTGCCGCCCGTCGTGTTACCGCCACCGGCCGGAGCCGGGCGGTTTGTAGTGCCGGTACCAGCATTACTACCGCCAGCCGGTGCCGGACGGTTGGCATCGGTCCGCGGACTACGGTCAGCCGGAGCGCGGTTACCACCGTCACGGGGCGGACGGGGTGCGTTTGAGTTATTATTCTGACCCGTGCCGTTGTTCTGGCCCGGCGTAGTACTACCCGGTTGTGCCGGACGAGCACCCTGGGCGCCGGGGTTTTGCCCAACGGGAGCACCATCGCGCCCCCGAATCCGCTTGCGCTTTTTCCGGTCACGGTCGGCTGCACTGCCGCCACCGCCTGACTGACGATTTTGGGTCGACAGGTCAATGGTACCCAATACTTTTAAGCCCGGCAATTGGTGGCTACCAGCGGCCCGAATGGTTTCGGCGGGTACATCAGGTGCAGCCGTATCAATACTATCGTTCGGCGTGGCTGCTACCACTGTGGGGGGGGCAGGTGTTTCCAGACGCTCAGCGGGTGTACTGGCAGGAACCGGTGTTGTCGGACGCTGAGCAGCCGGAAGGTTTTGTTCGGCCGGGCGTTGGGCAATTACCTCCGGCTTAGCCGGTGCGGTTGGTGCCACTGCGGCTGGCTTTGCAGGAGTAGTTACTGCTGGTTCCGGTGTCACTTCAGCCTTAACTGGTTGTGGTACTTTTTCGACAGCAATGGGTTCGGCAACCGGTTTAACGGGTTCGGCCTGAACGACGGGTACGGGTTTTGGTTCTGGTGCTTTAACCGGCTCAGAGGCCCCAGATACTACTTTAGGCACATCCGGAGTTACCGGCGTTACCTTAACTGGTTCCGGTTTTGCTACGGCGGGCTGAGCCACAACCGGCGTAACGACAATTGCAGGAGCAGGCTCCGGTGCTTTCGCAACGGGCTGCGGTACCACGGCCGAACGTTCGGCAACCGGTGGTGTTACTACTGATGCGGGAGCAGGCGTTGCGGCAACCGGCTTGGGCCGGTGATCGTCAATCGTTCCCAATACTTTTAAGCCGGGTAATCCGGTTTGCGGCCGGTCCGTCTCGCGTGATTCGACCGGCTTATCTTCGGTTTTACGAGCGTCAACCGGTGCAACGTCCGGTTTCGGGGCGGGGCGACTCACGTCGTTCCGCGAATACGTCGGCATGAAGTCATCCTCACGGGTACGGGTTGGCTCAGCCACCGCAGTCGGCGCGTCGGCAGGCTTACGGGTTCCCGCTCCGTTGAGGAGTTCAGCGGACTTGAACTCTTTGGCCAGCACGTCTAATTGCTCAGCGTTCAGCTTTGAGTTCGGGTTAGTATCGACCTTAAACCCTTTGGCAGACAGACGACTCACTACCGAGGTTATCCCCTGGTTGAGAATCTTTGCCACTTGGCTCAGGCGCATTGACTTATCTTCTGCCATACGTTCGGTCTATATTGGGCAAATTTAATGGTTGTTAGTATGGGTAGAACAATGGTTACGGTAATTAAAATCCCGTTGATTCGGATTTAAGACCTAACTCAACCGGGAGCCGTCACTTATTGATGCAACGCCCCGTTTCCGGGCTTACCTGCTTCACTTACTCAAACTCCTGACGGAGGACGGCCAAAATCTCCTCGACGGTATCTTCCTCGAGATCGGTCCGGCGCACGAGTTCTTCACTGCTCAGTGCGATCACGCTCTTGGCCGTGTCGAGACCCACCCGGCGCAGTTCGTCGATGATCCATTCTTCGATTTCATCCGTGAATTCTGAGAGGTCAACGTCTTCGTCGTCTACCTGCCCTTCGTTATCGCGGAACACATCAATTTCCATATCCACCAATCGGCCCGCCAGCTTAATATTCTGACCACCTTTACCAATGGCCAGCGATACCTGATCGGGTTTGAGAAAGACCGAAATCCGTTTCCGTTCCCGGTCAACCTGCATCGACGTTAGTTTGGCCGGACTCAAAGCGCGGCTTACCAACAGTTCAAAATTATCGGTGTAGTTGATGACATCGATATTCTCGTTGCCCAGTTCCCGCACGATGCTGTGAATCCGCGAACCTTTCATCCCCACGCAGGCCCCGACGGGGTCGATGCGGTCGTCGTAGGATTCGACGGCAACTTTAGCGCGTTCGCCCGGTTCCCGCACGATTTTACGCACCGAAATCAGACCATCGTAAATCTCCGGAATCTCCATCTCGAACAACCGTTCCAGAAACACCGGCGAGGTGCGCGACAGCAAAATCTTGGGTGAGCCGTTAATCATCTCGACGCTGCGAATCACCGCCTTCACGCTTTCACCCTTGCGGTAGCGGTCTTTCGGGATCTGCTCCGATTTGGGCAGGCTCAATTCGTTGCTTTCGCCGTCAATGAGGATGATTTCGTGCTTCAGCAGTTGGTACACTTCCGCCGAAATCAGATCGCCCACCTGATCTTTGTATTTTTGATAGAGCAGTTCTTTCTCTAAATCCGTGATCTTCTGAATCAGTGTTTGCCGGGCCGTTTGCACCACACGCCGACCAAAGTCGTCTAATTTTACTTCTTCGGCAACCTGCTCCCCTACTTCAAAGTCGTCCTGAATTTTACGGGCTTCGGCGAGGGGAATTTTATCGTAGTCCCAGATGTCTTCC
>JBBQLG010000042.1:0-40712 GCA_038327655.1 Cytophagales bacterium | reverse complement strand
ATTGCGGGTAAAATTGCCGGGGTGCAGATCACCTCCAACGGGGGGGCACCCGGCGCGGGCGGTACCATCCGCATCCGGGGTGGCTCGTCGCTCAATGCCAGTAATGATCCGCTGATCGTCATCGACGGGGTGCCGCTGGATAACAGCGGTATTTCGGGCACGTCGAACGCGCTGAACCTGATTAACCCCAACGACATCGAATCGGTGACGGTGCTGAAAGATGCCTCGGCCACCGCCATTTACGGGTCGCGGGCCTCGAATGGGGTCTTGCTCATCACCACTAAAAAAGGCATTCAGGGCGATAAACTGCACCTCAATTTTAGTACGCAGTCTTCTGTTGCCAACAAGACCAAAACGCTGAACGTACTGTCGGGCGATGCCCTCGCACGTCTGGTCTACCAGCATGGCACCGCAGCGCAGCAGGCGTTTGTGGGGCTGGCCAACACCAACTGGCAGGAAGCCATTTACCAGACAGCCCGCACCAGTGACAACAACCTGAGCGTGACGGGTACCATCGCGAAAATGCCGTTCCGGGCGTCGGGTGGCTATCTGAACCAGACGGGTATCCTGAAAACATCGAAATTAGAGCGTTTTTCGGGGTCGCTGGGCCTGACGCCGATGCTGCTGGACAATCACCTCCGCATCGACATCAACCTGAAGGGTACCATTGCCAACAACCAGTTTGCCGATCAGGCGTCCATCGGTAGTGCGGCTGCCTTCGATCCGACGCAGCCCATCTACAGCGGCAATGAGCAATTTGGCGGCTATTACGAATGGACCCAGACCGGCGGCAACCCCAACGTCTTTTCAACGCGCAACCCGGTTGCCCTGCTGGCCCTGCGCTCTGACCTGAGTACGGTAAAACGCAGCATCGGCAACGTGCAGTTCGATTATAAAATCCCGTTTCTGCCCGAACTGCGGGCTAACCTGAACCTCGGCTATGATATTTCGCGGAGTTCGGGCACCACCTTCGTCCCGGCGTTCGCGGCATCGCAGTTCACCCGTCCCGGCCTGAATAACCAGTACGGTCAGAACAAAACGAACAAGCTGCTGGAGTTTTACCTCAACTATACCAAAGACCTGAAGGCGATCAAAAGCCGGGTGGAGGTGCTGGGCGGCTACTCGTACCAGGACTTTATCCGCGAAAATCCGGCCTACCCGGACGTAAACGCCGAGGGCAAAGTGATCACCCCGGCGGCCGCGTTTCCGTTTAAGACCCAGAACACGCTGGTGTCGTTTTACGGTCGTTTGAACTACACCTTTAACGGAAAATACCTGCTGACGGCCACCCTGCGCGACGATGGTTCGTCGCGGTTCAGCCCCACCAACCGGTACGGCGTGTTTCCGTCGGCGGCTCTGGCCTGGCGCGTGAAAGACGAATCGTTCCTGAAGTCGTCCAAAGTGCTGTCGGACCTGAAATTCCGGGTCGGTTACGGCGTAACGGGGCAGCAGGATATTTCGCCTGCCAATACCACCAATACGTATTACGACTACCCGTATCTGGCCCGCTACACCATCGGTCAGGGGGCGGCTCAGTACCAGTTCGGCAACACGTTTTACACCACGCTGCGGCCCGAAGGCTACGATGCCAACATCAAATGGGAGTCCACAACGACCTACAACGCGGGTATGGATTACGGCTTTTTCGACGGTCGGCTGTCGGGGGCGGTGGACGTGTACCTGAAGAAAACCAAAGATTTGCTGAGTGTGATTCCGGTAGCCGCCGGGTCGAACCTGACCAACCAGATTCTGACCAACGTGGGTAATTTAGAGAACCGGGGCGTCGAGTTTTCGATCAACGCCATCCCCGTGCGCCGGAAGGACTTTACCTGGGACGTAAATTTTAACGTGACCTTCAACCAGAACAAAATCACGAAGCTGACGCAGGTGGCCGACCCCACGTTTCAGGGCAACCCGACCGGTGGTATTTCGGGCGGGGTGGGTAACAACATCCAGATTCAGTCGGTGGGTTATCCGACCTTCTCGTACTACGTTTACAAGCAGGTGTACGATGCGGCCGGTAAACCCGTGGAGGGCTTGTATGCCGATCTGAACGGCGACGGTAAAATTACCGCCGACGACCGGTACCGCTACCAGTCGTCGAACCCGAAAGTGTACTTAGGCTTCAGTTCCAACCTGACGTACCGCAAACTGAACGCGGCCTTCACGCTGCGGAGCAACCTGAACAACTACGTGTACAACAACGTCAACTCGGGTCTGGGCGTGTTCAACGTGTCCAGTCCAACGTACCTGTCCAATGTCACTGCCGATGCCGTGACGACGGGTTTCCACACGTACCAGTATTTCTCGGATTACTACGTGCAAAATGCGTCGTTCCTGCGGTTGGAGAACGTTACGCTGGGCTACGCGCTCGGTCGATACGTGCGCCTGTCACTGGCGGCTCAGAACCTGTTCGTTATCACCAAATACAAAGGCCTGGATCCTGAGATTTCGGGCGGTATCGACAATAATTTTTATCCCCGCGCCCGGACCGTGACGCTGGGCCTGAACGTAGGCTTTTAATCGCAGCTAACCAATACCATGAACAACAGACGCGTAATCAACAACCTTATACTGGCCGGGCTGCTGACGGGATTCACCGCCACCTCCTGCACCAAAGACCTCGACCGGCAGCCCTTTTACGACCTGACGTCGGCCACGGTGTACAATACGCCCGCCAATTACAAAAATGTGCTGGCCAAGTGCTACGCCGGGCTGTCGCTGAGCGGGCAGCAGGGACCCGCCGGAACGCCCGACATCAGCGGCATCGACGAAGGCTTTTCGACCTACCTCCGGCAGTACTGGCAGTTGCAGACCCTGACCACCGACGAGGCCGTGATTGGCTGGAACGACAGCGGCCTGCCCGACCTGCACAACATGACCTGGACCTCGACCAACGTGTTCGTGACGGCGATGTATAACCGGATTTACTACCAGATTTCGCTCTGCAACGAGTTTATCCGCGAGTCGACCGACGCCAAACTGAGCGGCCGGGGCATTGCGGGTACCGACCTGACGAACATCAAAGCCTTTCGGGCCGAGGTGCGTTTTCTGCGGGCCTTGAGCTACTACCACGCCCTGGACCTGTATGGCAACGTGCCGTTCGTGACCGAAGCCGATGCGGTGGGTGCTTTCCAGCCGAAGCAAATCGCGCGGGCCGACCTGTTCGCCTATGTCGAGTCGGAACTGAAAGCGATTGATGCCGACCTGGTCGATGCGCACAAGAACGAGTACGGTCGGGCCGACAAAGCAGCCGCCTGGACGTTGCTGACCAAGCTGTACCTGAACGCGCTGGTCTATACCGGGCAACCGAAATACACCGAAGCAATCACCTACGCCAACAAAGTAATCAGCGCGGGCTACACGCTCGATCCGCAGTACAACCGGTTGTTTCTGGCCGACAACAACACCTCGCCAGAGATGATTTTCCCGATCACCTTCGACGGTACTCGCTCGAAAAACTACGGCGGCATGACCTATCTGGTCCACGCCCAGATCGGCGGCAAGATGAACGTGGCTGATTTCGGCGTCAGTTCGGCCTGGGCGGGTAACCGGGCGACGAAGAACTTAGTCGCGCAGTTCAGCGATCCCTCCGGCAAAACCGACAAACGGGCCATGTTCTTCACCGACGGGCAAAACCTGGAGATCAGCGATGTAACGGCATTCACGGATGGCTACGCCGTGATGAAATACAAGAACGTTACTTCGACCGGCGTGAAAGGCTCCGACCCGGTGGGCGATTTCCCCGACACGGATTATCCGATGTTCCGGCTGGCCGACGTGTACCTGATGTACGCCGAAGCCGTCCTGCGGGGTGGTACGGGTGGCGACAATGCAACGGCATTAGGCTACGTCAATGCGCTCCGGCAACGGGCGTACGGCAACGCCACGGGCAATGTCACGTCGCTTAATTTGGACTTTATCCTGGCCGAACGGTCGCGCGAACTGTACTGGGAAAGCCAGCGCCGGACGGATCTGATTCGCTTCGGTAAGTTTACGGGCGGTACGTACCTCTGGCCGTACAAGGGCGGTTTGAAAGAGGGCCGGTCCGTCGCGGATAATTTAGCGTTGCTCCCGATTCCGTCGTCTGACATCGTGGCCAATCCCGGTCTGAAGCAGAATCCGGGGTATTAACCGCAAAGGCGCAAAGAAGGCGCAAAGAGCGCGGGGTAATTTTTCTTTTGCGCTCTTTGCGTAGCCTTCGCGTCTTTGCGGTTGAGCCAAAACCATATATCACCATTATCATAACTGATTTATTTCCAATGAAAACACAGATAACGATCTGGTTCGGTCTCTTCGCCACGCTGCTGATGAGCGCGTGTCAGAAAGACGAAGTGAAATCCGTGGTTCAGCCCGGTGCGGCCCCCACGCTGGCAGCCAGCAGCAGTACGCTGACGTTACAGGCCGCCGATGCCACCAAAGATGCCGTGGCCTTCACTTGGAATGCGGTCGACTACGGCTATCCGGCTGCCGTGACCTACACGCTTCAGTTCGATAAAAAAGGGAACAGTTTCAAGGCACCCATCGAGTTTGCCAACGGAAACGGTCTGAAAAAGTCGTTCTCCGTGGCCGATTTTAACACGATGCTCATTAACCTCGGCGTCACGCCCGGCACGACCGGTCAGATCGAAGCCCGCATCAAGTCCGACGTCAGCCCCGGCGTGGCTTCTGTTGTGTCAACGGCCTCGACCATCACCGGAACGCCCTACGCGGTGGTGATCGTTTACCCGTCGCTGTACGTGCCGGGCGGCTATCAGGGCTGGAGTCCCGACAAGGCCCCGAAAATTGTGTCGGTGAAGAGCGATAAGAATTACGAAGGCTACGTGTACTTCCCTGATGCCTCGACGGAGTTTAAGCTGACGGATGCACCTAACTGGAACAGCGGCATCTTCGGCAACAAATCGGGGGCGAACGGTACGCTGGCTTCGCCGGGCGACAATCTGACTGCCACCGGCGCGGGCTATTACCTGCTGAAAGCCGACCTGAACGCCAACAAATGGTCGGCCACCAAAACGACGTGGGCTGTGATTGGTTCGGCTACGCCCAAAGGCTGGGATGCCGACACGCCACTGACCTACGACGCGGCCAAAGGCACCTGGTCGGCGGTGGTGAACTTAGTGAAAGGCGACATTAAGTTCCGGGCGAACGGCGCGTGGGACATCAACTACGGCGACACTAAAGCCGACAGTCTGCTCGACCTGAACGGCGATAATATTGCTGTTCCCGCCGACGGGAAATATACCGTGACGCTCAACCTGAGCAGCGCTGGTACTTATACGTACTCGGTAGTGAAGTAAATTTTACCCCCAACCCCCTGAAGGGGGCTTCACGGAATTAGATACCGGTAACTAATTCCGTGAAGCCCCCTTCAGGGGGTTGGGGGTCTTACCCATACGTTATGAAACTGATCTCTTTTCTGCTGTTGCCATTGCTGGTCGCTCTTTTCAGTTGCAGCAAGAGCGATGGCATTACCGCCGGGCCGGTCGTGCCCGCGCCAACCCCCGTGACAACACCGGTATCCGCCACCGAAACGACGCCGTTCTACTTTGGGGCGGATCTGTCCTATGTCAACCAGATTCTGGATCATGGGGGCGTCTACACCGATCAGAACGAAACCCGCAGCCCGTACCGCATCCTGAAAGACCACGGTGCCAACGTAGCCCGGTTTCGGCTGTGGCATAATCCGACGTGGACCAAAACCGTGTACGGAGCCGCCGGTACGCAGGTATACAACGACATTGCCGACGTCGAAAAGGGCATCCGGCTGGCCAAAGCGCAGGGGATGCTCATCAATCTGGACATTCACTACTCGGATACCTGGGCCGATCCTGGTCGGCAGGAAGTGCCCGGCGCGTGGACTGCCATCAAAAGCATCGACGTCCTGGCCGATTCCGTGTACCAGTACACCCTCAACACGCTGCAACGCCTGAACCGGCAGGGGTTGATGCCCGACATGGTGCAGATCGGCAACGAAATTAACTGCGGGATGCTCTACGGAAAAGCCCCCGCTGATTTCCCGACCTGCAATGCGTGCAACGGGCAATGGGCGCCATTGGGTCAGGTACTCAACAGCGGCATCCGCGCCGTGCGGACGGTATCGGCCACGGCAACGACCAAACCCAAAGTGCTGCTGCACGTTGCCGATCCTAAAAATGTGGAGTGGTGGTTCGACAACATCACGACCAACGGCAAGGTGACCGATTTCGACGTGGTCGGCTTTTCGTTTTACCCGCTCTGGCAACCCACCGTCGCCGTTACCAACCTGTCGACGAGTGTGGCCCTGTTCAAACGAAAATACAACAAGCCGGTGATGGTGCTGGAGATGGCCTACCCCTGGACGGCCGCCTACAACGACTCGTACCCTAACCAATTCGGTAGTCAGACGCCCATTACGGGTTTCCCGTTCACGCCACAGGGGCAACTCGATTTGCTGAAAACGATTACGCAGCAGGTCCGCGACGGGGGTGGAGCGGGGGTATTTTATTGGGAACCCGCCTGGATCACGTCGGGCCTAAAAGACCTCTACGGCACCGGCTCCTCCTGGGAAAATGCCACCCTGTTCGATTTCAGCGGCAAACCCACACCGGGCATGGATTACATGAAATAGATGCGTCAATTGATCTTCTCCTATGACGGGCTGGTAATCGGGTTTTTGTCATCCTGAAGAATGAAGGATCTTAGCGATTCAGTAGCCAAGATCCTTCATTCTTCAGGATGACAAAAACCCGCTTAATAGCTTGATTGGGGGAGAATAAAACCCTCGCCCATCCCCCTGAATAAATGAAAAAGCTACTTGGCTTGTCTTTGCTCTTTGTGTTACCCCTGATCGTTTCCGCTCAGAAAACCGCCGATGTATCCGTCGATGGGCAGGGCGTCATGCGGTGGGGAACGGCGGGTGGCCACGCGCCCGGTTCCGAGGTGCAGGGCTTTGGCGTAAACTATACGGCCCCGTTTGCCCACGCCTACCGCATGGCGAAACAACAGGGCGTGTCGCTCGAAAAAGCCATTGACGACGATGTGTACCATTTCGCGCGGCTGGGATTCGATTCGTACCGGGTACACGTCTGGGATACCGAGATCAGCGATACGCTGGGCAATCTGCTGGCCAACGAACACCTGAAATTGTTCGACTACATGCTGAAGCAGATGAAAAGTCGGGGCATGAAGTTTGTCCTGACGCCCATTGCGTACTGGGGCAACGGCTACCCCGAACCCGACGAAAAAACGCCCGGCTTTTCGGCTAAATACGGTAAGGATGCCTGCCTGACGAATCCTGAGGCTATAAACGCGCAGGAAAACTACCTCTACCAGTTCCTGAACCACGTAAATCCGTATACCGGCGTAGCCTATAAAAACGAGCCGGACCTGATTGCGTTCGAGGTCAGCAACGAACCGCATCATGGCGGCACCCCGGCGCAGGTGACGGCGTTCATCAACCGCATGGTCGCGTCGATGCGGAAGACGGGCTGTCAGAAACCCATCTTTTATAACATTAGCCACAGCCTTCAGGTGGCCGATGGGTATTTCAACGCCAACATTCAGGGCGGCACGTTTCAGTGGTACCCGACCGGTCTGGGTGCCCATCACGAACTGCGGGGTAACCTTTTGCCCAACGTCGATCAGTACCCGATTCCCTACGCGGTGAACCCGGCGTTCAGTAAGATGGCCAAAATCGTGTACGAGTTCGATGCGGCAGACGTGGGCCGGTCGTACATCTACCCGGCCATGGCGCGGAGTTTCCGGGAAGCGGGGATTCAGATGGCGCATCAGTTTGCCTACGACCCGACCTATACGGCCTACGCTAACACCGAATACAACACCCATTTCATGAACCTGGCGTATGCGCCCCAAAAGGCCCTGAGCCTGAAACTGGCCTCAGCGGTATTTCATCGGGTGCCGCTGTATAAAAACTACGGCCGTTTTCCGGCGGATACCGCCTTCGATGCCTTCCGGGTGAGTTACCGGCAGGACCTCGCCGAGATGGTCACCGACTCGCAGTTTATTTACACCAACTCGACTGGCTCCAGGGTGCCGGCTCCCGAAAAACTGACCGAAATCGCGGGATTTGGCAACTCATCGGTGGTCACGTACGGCGGGCAGGGTGCGTATTTTCTCGATAAAATCGAACCCGGCGTGTGGCGGCTCGAAGTGATGCCCGATGCCCTTTGGGTCGGTAATGTGTTCGGGCGGAACAGCCCCAAAAAAGAAAATGCCGTGATCAACTGGCGGTCGTGGCCGATGACGGTTCAACTGCCTGATCTCGGTAATTCGTTTACGGCCAAGCCGTTGAATGATGGTAATGCCAAGGGTATTCAACCGAACGGGTCGTCGTTTACGGTGTCGCCGGGAACGTACCTGCTCATTCGGAAGGGCGTTACGCCGAAACGGACCGGTAACAGTCGCTGGCATAACCTGACACTGAAGGAGTTTGCCGCCCCCGCTGCAACGCTCAAAAAGACGTATGTGTTGCATCAGCCGGTGCGCGAGGCTACGGCGGGACGGTCCATGACCCTAACCGCAACCGTTGCATCCGTTAACGAACCGGATTCGGTGGTGGCGTCTTTTTTTAGTGGCCGTCGGCCGGAGCGGATTAAGCTCGTAAAAGGAGCAGGGTATGGCTACTCGGCGGTGGTGCCCGACCGGCTGTTGCGCGAAGGTTTTCTGCGCTACTACCTGACGGTGACCGAAAAAGGCGTTGCCCGCACGTATCCGTCCGGGCTGACCGGGAAACCCGCCGACTGGGATTTTTACGACGAAAATCCGTATCAGGTGCGGGTCTTGTCTGCCACGACACCCATTTCGCTGTTCGATGCCGCAACCGATACCGATCAGTTGAGCGGGCCGTACGTACCCGGTTCGCAGCTCGTTCCCACGTCCGAAGCGGGGCAGGCCGAATGGCGCGTAAATCTGGAGACGCTGGCTGTCCGCGATCCCGAAAACAAAAATGCCGCGCCGATCTACGATTATTCGATGCGCTACAACTTCGCGCCAAACGTAGCCGGACGGCGGGCGGACCTGCTTTCGCGCCAGAAATTGGTGTTTCAGGGCCGTGCGCTTAATGAAACGCCCTGTCCGGTTCAGCTCGCCCTGATTACCCGCGACGGCTCGGTGTACGGTGGAGTCCTCACGATTGATGCCAAAAACGGGTCGTACACCCTGCCATTGGACCAGTTGAAGCCCGTAAAACTGGTCAGTCTGCCGCGTCCGTATCCGTCGTTTCTGCCGTATTTTGTAGATACCACCGGGGGGGCTGTCGGTCTGTCGCTGGTGGACATCGAAACGGTACAGCTTTCCATCGGGCCGGGTATTCCGCAGGCGGAGCAGACTAAAAAACACGGACTGGCCCTTCAGCGCATCACGCTGGAATAACACTATTTCTCCCCGTACTCACCGATGCTGCGTAACCCGATTTATTTACTCCTCTGTTTCGTCGCCGTTCATAGCCAGGCACAAATCACGTCATTCGACACCGGCTGGGCGTTTGTGAAGGATGTCGACAGCACGATTACGCCGGCCTTGTTCGGGAAAAACGGCCCGCTGCCGAAGTGGACGCCCGTATCGCTGCCCCACACGGCCAGCCTCGAGCCGCTGGTCATCACCGGCAATCAGTGGCAGGGCACCTGTTTCTACCGGCAGTTTTTCACCGTTGCCCCGGCCAACACCGGAAAGCGGCTGGCGATACGGTTTGATGCCGCCATGCACGAAGCGGATGTGTACCTCAATGGACAGCACCTCAGCCACCATTTGGGCGGGTATTTGCCCTTCGAGGTGGACCTGACGGGGCGGGTGAAGCCGGGCGTTGAAAACTGCCTGCTGGTCCGGCTCAACAACCGGGACAATCCGCTGATCCCGCCGGGGAAACCCATTAAAACGTTGGATTTCAATTATTACGGCGGGCTGTACCGACACGCCTTTAGGATTGTGCAGGATAAACTCCACATTCCCGATGCGGTACAGGCGGGCCGAACGGCCGGTGGCGGGGTGCTGGTTCGTTACGAAGGTGTCAGTCCGCAGGCCGCTACCGTGGTGGTGCAGACCGAGGTGAAAAACGATGATACCGATACCCGTTCCGCCCAGGTCCGGCTGACGCTGACCGATGCCGACGGGCAACTCGTGGGACAGCTCACCGCTCCCACCGCATCGGTTAAACCCGGCGACTACGCCCGGTTCACGCAATCCATTCCGGTGCCTATGCCCCGGTTGTGGTCCCCGGCGGACCCTTATCGGTATCAGTTGCTGGTGGAGGTGGTGCAGCAGGGCCGGGTAACGGAGCAGCAGCGGCTCATGCCCGGCATCCGTACCATCCGCTTTGCCGCCGATGGCTTTTATTTGAACGGCGAAAAACGGATTATCCGGGGAACGAACCGCCACCAGGATTACCCCTACATCGGGTACGCCCTGTCCGACAATGCGCAGTACCGCGATGCGTGGAAGCTGAAAGATGCGGGGTTCAATTTTGTGCGGTGTTCGCACTATCCGCCTTCGCCCGCGTTTCTGGATGCCTGCGATGCGCTGGGTATTCTGGTCATGGACGCTATTCCGGGCTGGCAGTTTGCCGGGGATCGGGTGTTTCAGGAAAACAGCCTTCAGAACGTACGCGATCTGGTGCGCCGGGACCGCAACCACCCCAGCGTGGTGTTGTGGGAAGCCTCACTCAACGAGTCGGACATGAAGCGGGATTACATGGAAAAAGCCCACCGGGCCGTTCACGAGGAGCTGCCGTTTGCGGATGTGTTTACCTGTGGCTGGCTCGACGCGGTGTATGACGTGTTTATTCCCGCCCGGCAACACGCCAAACCCCCGGCGTACTGGAATGCCTACGCCAAACCCAAACCCCTGCTCATTGCCGAATATGGCGATTGGGAGTATTACGCCCAGAACGCCGGGTTTAACCAGACCGCGTACGGCGATCTGAAAGAAAATGAACGGACTTCGCGGCAACGGCGGGGCGATGGCGAAAAACGACTGGCGCAGCAGGCCCTTAACTTTCAGGAAGCGCACAACGACAATCAGCAGGGAAAGGCCATCGGCGACCTGAACTGGCTCTTCAATGACTACAACCGGGGGTACGCGCCGGACATCGAATCGTCGGGCGTCGTGGATATTTTTCGCTTGCCTAAATTCGCTTTTTACTTCTACCAGAGTCAATACGGCCCCGTGCCGGACCGGGCGGGCTTCGGTAAGCCGATGGTGTTTATTGCCAGTGACTGGACGCCCGCTTCAGCAACAAACGTGATCGTGTACAGCAACTGCGAAGCGGTCGAACTCCGACTGAACGGAAAAATCATCGCCCGCCAAACCCCCGACCGCAACGCTAACACCACGCACCTGACGCATCCGCCGTTTACCTTCTCCGTGAGCACCTTCGCGCCGGGAACGTTGACGGCCGTTGGCTATATCGGCGGTAAAGAAGCGGTCGCGACCGAACGGCATACCCCCGGCCCACCGGTTGGCTTACGACTTACCATCGACCGGAGCGGCAAGGCCCCGCAGGCAGGTCAGAACGATGTGTTGTTTGTGTACGCGTCGGTGGTGGATGCCAATGGAACAGTGGTGCCGAATGCCGCGCAGCCGGTTCGTTTCACGGTGGCGGGAGACGGTAAACTGACGGGCGACAACCCGATAAAGGCCGAAGCCGGTGTCAGTGCTGTCCTGCTGACCGTTGACCGGAAAGCCGGTACCATCCGCATTACCGCTACCGCCAACGGTCTGAGGGGCAGCGCGTTGGTCGTGCCGGTTCGGTAGCCCTGTCAGATGTCGAGCAGTTGCCGGACGTTGTCGGCGTAGGTGCTGCCGGTGGTGATTTTGGTCCCTTTTTTGTCGGTCATCAGGAGGATAAACTTACCGTCGTAATACTTCTGCACCTCCCGGATGCGGCTGCTGTTGACGATGGTCGAGCGGCTGACACGCACAAACGTGTCTGGTAGTTTTTCGGTCAGCGTGGCGATGGTGTAGGCCGTCAGGTATTTCTGCCCGTCGACGGTGCCCATGAATACGTACTTTTCTTCGGCTTCGAGCCAGGCCACGTCGGGCAGCGGAATCAGGAGGATTTTGTCGCCCGTTTTCACCGACAGCGAGAGGATTTCCTTCTTCGGCGGGGTGGCCATCTGCTTCATCTGTTCCAGCATCCGCATCAGGTTGTCGTTGTACGGGTTGGTCGGATTCCCGGCGTGCTGCTTTGCGTTCACAAAGGCCTGTAGTTTGCCGATGGTGCGGTCGAGCCGGTCCGTTTCGATGGGTTTCAGCAGGTAGTCTACTGAGTTTTCGTCGAAGGCCCGCATGGCGTATTGATCGAAGGCGGTGGCAAAGACCACGAACGGCATGTGGTTGAGCCGGGCCAGCATCTCGAACCCGTTGAGCAGCGGCATTTCGATATCGAGAAAGATCAGGTCGGGCTTTTGGGCTTCGATCTGCACCAGCCCTTCGGCACCGTTATGCGCTTCGCCCACGATCTCAATGGTATCGGCGTAGTTAGTCAGTAGTCGACGTAACCGGTTGATGGCCAGTTGCTCATCGTCGATCAGGAGGGTTTTCAGCGGGAAGGTCATGCAGGGTTAGTGAGTAGGGGATAGCGGTCAGGGGTTAGTGAATAGCAGTTGGTGGTTAGTATCCCGGAGACGAACTTCTAACCCCTAATCACTGCTCACTACCGACTAATCAACGGTGCTTTCAGCCGGGCAAGGCGGATGGCGATCAGAACCTGTTTGTAGGGGTCGTTACCCAGTTCCACAGTGGCATCATCGCCGTAAAGGAGCCGGAGTTTGTCCTGAATGCTGCGCAGGCCGTAACCGGCGTTCAGGGTATCGGGAAAGGCCGGGCCGCTGTCGTGAACGCTCAGGTAGAGCCACCCCGTCTTTTCGTAGATTTCTACGTCGATCCGGCCCGGTCCCCCGCTCTTGGCAATGCCGTGTTTCACCGAGTTTTCGACGATGGGCTGTAAAATGAACTGGGGCAACCGCAACGCGTTCAGGGCGGGGTCGGCGACGTCAACGCGGAACGCCAGCCGCTCCCCAAACCGTACCTGCTCGACCTGTAGATACGTCCGGGCCATCTCCAGTTCGTCGGCAAGACTGATAAAATAATCGCCGTCGCGGCCCGTGGTGTAGCGAAACAGTTTGGACAGCAGCATGGTCATTTCCTCGGCCTTGTCGGGGTCTTCGTGGACCAGGCTGGCGATGCTGTTGAGGGCATTGTACAGAAAATGCGGGTTGATTTTGGCCTGTAGCGCGTCGAGTTCCGCGCGGGTTTTCAGCTTTTCGAGGTTCAGCAGTTGAAATTCCTGTTCGGTCAGCTTGCGGTTCAGTTGACGACCCTGCCGCAGAATATACGCAAACCCGTTGATGACCAGCACCGGCCCGAGAAGATAAAGCGGCCAGGGGGCATTGTTGTTAGGGTACGTGGGCTGCCCGTCGAGCAGGGTTTTTTCAATCGTCAGGTAAAGAATGGTGCTGGTCGTTATGGTCAGGACGATCGCTATCGCCGAGAGCAGGAGGTGCCGCAGCCAAACGGATTTAATTAACCGGTCGAGCGGGTCGGTCAGGCCGTAGGCGGCCAGCACCACAAACACGCCGTAGAGCACATTGTTGATGACAATGGACAGGTTCAGTCGCACCAACTGCGGGTCCGATGCGGTCAGAATCTGATTGGTGAAATAAACAATGCCGCTACAGCCGTACACCAGCAGGGCACCCAGTAACGGCCCCAGCAGCAGCCCCCAGACGGGTTTTTGCAGCAGCGCAATCAGGGTCAGCTTTTCAATGGGGCCGTCGGGGCGTTTTACCGGGCGTTTCAGGTTCGTGAAATTCAGGTGCAGCCCCTGAAGAATAGCCCCATCCATGTTCACCTTGTTCAGGCCGCAATAACTCAGGTTGGCATCGGTTAGGTCAGCGTTCTCGAACGTGGCGTGGCCGAGTGCCGAAAAACTCAGATCCGCCCCCACCAGCGTCGTTCCCTGAAAATTAGCCCGTTTCAGGTTCGAGAACCGGAGGTCCGCCCCCGTCAGGTCGAGACCACTGAAGTCGAATCCGGCCAGGCTGCTGCCCATCATCCGTACCCGCCGGGTCGGACCGTTAAGCTGTTGAATCAGTTGATCGCGTGTCATAGCCTTACTTGCTGCACTCCGCCATGAGCGGCTCAATGGTGGTCTGCCCCCACATAGGCGATAGGGCACTGGCTGGTTTGAAGGTAGCAAATTTTTGGGTGGCCTTCGTCAGGATCGGGCAGGCCACCTTCGGTCCGCCACCGAACTGCACCGGCGTATAGTACAGCGATGAGCCTTGTAGGACGTAAATGCGTGGATTGTCGGCGTTGATGGCTAAGGCTTTGTCCAATTCACCCTGCGCCACCGGGCCGTATTCCTGCCAGCGGTTCATCGGGTCGACCACTAAGCGGGCCTGGGCAATCTGGGCGTTCAGCACACACAGTTCGTCATTTTTGGGCGAGAGCAGGGCGGCCTGTTTCGACCACTCGTCCGCTTTATCCAGGAACTTGTCTTTGTCCGTTGCCGTGGGGGCCATGTAGCCTAAGTAGCTGTATGTCAGCCCGGCGTAGTAGCGAGGAAGCCATTCGGTGGTTTCGGCCCCGGCGATGCGTTCGAACTGATTGGCTACCGCTACCATGTCTGTGACAGCGCTTTTGGGGCCTACCGCTTTCAGGGCAGTGATCCCCTCGGTCATGGCGGTGGTGTAGGGTTCGCTTTGCGCAAACGTCGTTAGCGAACCGGTGAACAGGGCGAGGGTAATGAGGAGCGTTTTCATGGGACTTGGTTGGTTTGGTTGATCGATAGAGTGATTGATTTATAGACTGATTGACTGATGCAATGGTTGGGTTTTTACAGTTCCTGCGGATTGACTTTGGCTTTCTTCGACAGCATCCACACCGCCCCGACAAAGAAACTCCGGTACGTGGTGGGACCGACGGCGTAACGGGTGGTCCCCGCGCCGTCGTTACGGTCGGGGGTGTAGCGGTAGGTATAGATGAGCTTGCTGTTCAGAATGTTATCGACGGTGGCGTACAGAATCAGGAAATTGCCTTTCAGGCTGGTGATGTAATTGCCCGAAAAACTGACCATGTGAACGGCGGGTGTCCGGTCGGCCAGAAAGCCGTTTGGGCCGTCGGCGTTGCGGTTCGGATTATAATAGGGGCGTCCGCTGGTAAAGGAGTACGTCAGGCCGACATTGGTCCGCAGTTTATCGAAGTACCGCTTCGTAATTACGCTCACGTTGTGGTTGGAAACGAAGGTTGGTGTGGCCGACGTGGCGAATTGCTGGAACAGCCGTTTGGTGTCGACGTAGCTGTACGTCAGCCAGTAATCCAGCCCCTTTATGGTTTTTTGATCGCGCCAGAACACATCGAACCCACGGGCGTAGCCGTTGCCGGTGTTGTCCGTCCGGCCGTTCGGAAAGCGGTATGGATTGGCATCGTAGCCGGTCGTCGTAAACTCCCGCACCAACTGCGCGTAGTTTTTATAGAACGCTTCGGCGCGGAAGGTACGGCTGTTTTTGATGATCTGGTAGTTTAGAATCAGGTGGTCGGCGCGTTCGTAGTTGAGTTGTTTGTTCAGGTACAGGTAGCGATAGTCCGGGTTCTGGTAGAACTGTCCGGCGGCTACGGCTACCTGACTGTATTGCCCCGTTTTATACGCCATTGACAGGCGGGGGGCCACATTCATCCGGCCGATAATGGCGTTATGCTCCAGTCGTGCCCCGATGCGCAGGGCCAGCAGCCGGGTCAGGTACACTTCCGATTCGACAAAAGCGGCTAAGTAGGTATCATTCAGGCGGTAGGCCGTGCCGTAAACGGTACTCGTCAGGGTCAGCCGGTGCAGTTCTGCGCCGAAGAGCACCGTGCCGCCCGGTCCGTTACTGCGCCCTGGCAGGGTTCGGGTCAGGACGGCGCGGGCCTGCGTCCGCTCGTCGAAACGGCCCATATCGTTGCCATCGAAGGTCGTGAGGTCGGTGTTGCGGCTATACGACAGGCCCGTGTTCAGCAGCCACTTGCCCTCGTCCCAGCTATCGGTATACGTGCTGGTTACGAACGTGTTGCGGTTGTGTAGTTTCAGATTGGTCGTGGCTTCCGGCGTTACAGGATCGCGGAAATTCATGCCCAGCCAGTTATCGGTGTACATGCCATACGCTTTGAGCATTCCGTTTTTGCCCGTTTTCAGCCGGTACGTGAGCGACGTACCGGCGTATTCGGGCACGTGGGTCCAGGTAATGTTCTGGGGTACCAGCGCGAACAGCGGTTTCAGGTTGCCGTAGTAGGCCGTAGCGGATAACGACGATTTTTCGCGCGTTGGCGTTCCGGTGGTGTGGTCGTAGCTGAGGCTCGCGCTGGCCAAGTTCAGGCTAACGCCAAACCCGTTGTTACTGCCTTTGTCGGTGGTATTCAGCAACAATACCGACGAAAGGGCCTGCCCATACTGCGCCGAGTAGCCGCCCGTGCTGAACGCCGTTCCCTTGAACATGAACGGCTGGAACCGACCCCGCGACGACACATCAGGCAGCGAACTGAAGTACGGATTCTGCACGATCATGCCGTCGATGACCACCTGCGTTTCCAGATTAGAACCGCCCCGGACGAACAACCCGGCCTGTTCGCCCACGCGCTGCGCCCCCGGCATGAGTTGCATCACGCCCGTAATGTCGGCCCCCGCCCCCGCCGTGGTCACGATATCGAGCGGTTTCAGCATCGTCATCCGTTTCGAATCGGAAGCCTCGAACGACCCGGCGGTAATCACAACAGTGTTGAGTTCATTGGCGAGTTCGCGGAGGGTAAAGCGCAGGGGCGTGGTTGGGGGAAGGGCTATTCGTTTGGTCACCGATTCGTAGCCGATATAGCTGATCAGTACCGTTACGGAGTCGGTACGGCCGGTTTTGAAGCGGAACGTCCCGGAACTGTCGGTGGTGGCTCCGTCGTAAGTGCCTTTCAGAGAAACGTTCGCGCCCGGCAACGCGTGGCCTTTCTGGTCAAGGACGCGGCCGGTCAGGATAGTCTGGGCCAGCAGCGGCTGGACCAAACCGGTCAGGAGCAGGAGGAAGAGGTAGCGAAGCATCATGGCGTTGGGTGCGTTGATTGATGCATCAAAACTACCCGCTGCTCCGCCCATACCCCAGCGGTTTCCGACAAACCCCGGATTTCTGGGCGTCAACCCCCGAAGTAACGGTTTGAAATGGGAGAAGACTTCCGTAGCTTATTTTTCAGCATCTTTATCCCAATCCAGCCATACACCCATGCCCTTCTGCCTGCTTCCCCTGCTCGACCGGATGATTGAAATGTACCAGCAACCCCGCGACATCGCCCGGTTCAAGGCTTACTTAGCCACCTTAACCACCAGCGACGGCAAAGACCTCGACCTGCCGATTGGCGTCTATAACCCCATGGCGCGGGAGCACGTACTGGCGCGATTGCAGAGGATGAAACAACTCGGCGCGGAGGAGTGGCTCGATACCGAAATCAGGGCGATGAACCGGCGCAGCGACGTTCCTGCCGAGGCAGTACAGGTGGCGATTGGCTTAGCCGACGATCTGGGGGGCGGCTGGACAAACCGCTACTCGACGGATTATCAGCATAAATTCAGGACGCGGGGACTGCTCGTTCGTCGGTTTTGTACGCCCATCGTCTGGACCAGCGAACCGTTCAGTCCGGCATTACTGACCACCCGAAGCCGCGCGTGTATGAACCGGTTCATGTATCAGCAGTGCCACGGGATGCCCAAAACCCTGGACGACCACATTCGGCAGGAAGGCGTCGTTCAGCGGCAAACGGGTGAAGCCGTGGCGTTGTCGGATGCGGCCCTTTCGGTAGCCCGCACCCTGTTCATGGCCAACCGGCAAACGGACAACTACGCGTTTATTTTCACCTTTCTGTACGGCGACGCAGCGGCTGAAACTTTTGGTTATCAGCCTATTGGTGCGTGCGAGAACATGGGCTTTGCCGCAGCCGCGCAATTGTCAGCATAGGGTAAGCCGGTGGTGAAAAGTGTTGCCGCATCCGGCTTTGTCCTGTCGCCATCTCCCTGCGTTCACCAGTTTGCTGCCGCCACATGGCATAGTATAACTCTTTTTGCTATACCGATTTCCCAAGACGGTCCTGCCCGGCGAGGGATTTTATACCGTACCTGCCGACCCGGCTCCGGGACACTATTCATACGGGTGAATTGTTGTATGTTTGTAGCTAATCCCCGCTGGTAGTCAGCCTATTTGGGCAACCACAGGTACCGGCATTTAACCGCTAAACGACATGGAAAAGATAGTAAAACGACCCACGGTGCCCCTCGATGAGTGGATGCTGGAGCGGAAAAAGCGAATTGAGGTGTATTTCAAGAGTGGCGACCCTGCCAAAAAACCAACCGACATCAAGTTTGTTAAGCCCTTTACCGTACCCACTGACAAGCGTTGAAGACGGGTTTGTCTTTGAGACAGATTTGAATGTAACGTATAAAATAGGCTTCGCCGACGACTCTGCTTACATCTCTGATCCAGACGTTGCCGGTTTGGTATTCTCTTTCTCCATCGTTCAGATCGCCGGGCAGGTGAAGCAGCGGGACCCGCGCATCGAGCAAACCGTTGTGGCGGCTCTTCTCAGCACCTTCGATGCCCTACCCGATGCCGTTATCAACTACGTCTGTAGCTTAGACGACGATCAGGAAGCCGTCCGAAGCCGGTTATTCCAGTGCTGGTACCTGAAATTGGGCACTGACCGCTTCCTGAAACTCGACCATATCAACCCCGATGGTCGAATCTATACATCGGCTATTTTTCGGCGCAACCACCCGCACGAGGCCGCGATCAGAAACTGGTTTAGCGGCTCTTTTGATAAGTAAACCGCCTGCCACGTCCGGCCTTACACCGTCGCCATTTCCTTGCGTTCGCCGATCTGCTGCCGCCACATGGCGTAGTACAACCCTTTCTGGTCCAGCAACTCGCTGTGTCGGCCCTGCTCGGCTACGTGGCCCTGTTCGAGTACGAAAATCCGGTCGGCGTGGAGAATGGTGCTCAGCCGGTGCGCAATCAGGATGGTGATGTGCTGCCGCGACCCGGACAACTCCCGTACAGTCCGCCCGATTTCTTCTTCCGTCAGCGAATCTAAGGCCGACGTAGCTTCGTCGAATACCAGCAGCGTGGGGTGACGCAGCAGGGCGCGGGCAATGCTCAGCCGCTGTTTTTCGCCCCCGGATACCTTTACCCCCCCTTCGCCGATGACCGTATCCAAACCCAGTGGCGCACGGGACAGCAAGGAATCGGCCGCGGCCTGGTGCAGGGCGGTCAGACATTCGGCATCGGTGGCGTTGGGGGCCACAAAGCGCAGGTTTTCGCGGATGGTCCCGGCAAATAACTGCGTATCCTGCGTCACAAAGCCGATTTGCTCCCGTAAGCCGTCCAGGTCGATTTCGGAGCCGGGGATGCCGTTGTACAGAATCTGACCACTCAGGGGCTGGTACAGGCCGACCAATAACTTCACCAACGTGGTTTTGCCTGACCCGCTTGGTCCAACAAAGGCGATGGTTTCGCCTACTTCGGCATCGAACGAAATGCCGTCGAGGGCGGGGGTTTGGGCGGTAAGGTGTTTGAACCGGACATTCTCGAAGGCTAACGTCTGTAGTTGCCGGACGGGTTGCGGATGGGCCGGTTTCACGTCGCGGGGGGTATCCAGAATCTGCTGAAAATTGGCCAGCGACGCTTCGGTTTCGCGGTAGACGTTGATGATGTTGCCCAGTTCCTGCAACGGCCCGAAGATGGCGAAGGAATAGATAAACAGCGAAAAGAACTCGCCGACGGTGATTTTGCCCTGCACCACCAGAAACAGCATCAGCAGCATGATAGCGTTGCGGAGCAGGTTCACGAATGTCCCCTGAATGAACGACAGCGACCGGATGTAACGGACCTTTTTGAGTTCGAGTTTCAGGATTTTACCCGTTGTGGCGTTCAGGCGTTCGGTCTCCTGTTGCGCCAGACCGAGGCTTTTTACCAGTTCGATGTTGCGCAGACTTTCGGTGGTGGAACCGGCCAGCGCGGTCGTTTCGGCGACGATGGTTTTCTGAACGGTCTTGATCTTTTTGCTCAGCAGCGAACTCACGAACCCCAGCAGCGGAATGGTCAGAAAATACGCCGGGGCGATGGGCCAGTACACTGTGGCGGCATACCACATCACGAACACAATGCCGACTACCGACGTAAACAGGACGTTGACGAACGACTGAATCAGCTTTTCGACGTCGGAGCGTACTTTCTGGAGTTTGCCCAGCGTCTCGCCCGACCGCTGATCTTCAAACACCTGATAGGGCAGTTCGAGCGAGTGGCGCAGGCCGTCGGTGTAGAGTTGGGCACCGAGCCGCTGCGTGATGACGTTGACGTAATAATCCTGGAAATTCTTGGCAACCCGGCTCACCATCGCTACGCCTAAGGCCTGCAAAATGAGCAGTCCCGCCCCGTTTTTCAGGAATCCCCAAAAGTTGATGGTTCGCAGCATACCGCCGGGCGAATTCATCGGACCGCCGACCGCCCCTGGCTTCACCACGAACTGGTCGATGATCTTACGGAAAATATACGGGTCGAGCAGCGAGAAAACCTGGTTAATCGTGGCCAGCAGCAGGGCGAGGATCAGTAAACCCCAGTAACGGCGCAGGTAGCTGTAAAGAAGTTGCATGAGGATGAGCGGGCGAAAACCCGGTTGTGAACAGCCGTAAAGGTACGGGTTTTGCCCAACCGGGCACGGGTCAACCGGAGGTATGCGGTACTAAAATTGCTCCGTTGCGCCCGAATCCGCCGTTGTTTCGTTTCTTTACCGAACCCATCATCAGTAGCCATGCTTTCTTTTCAGCACGAAACGTTTTTGGAGGTAGCCCGGCTGCTCAGCTTCACCAAAGCCAGTCAGAGCCTGTTTCTGAGTCAGTCGGCCATCAGCAAACACATCAAAACCTTAGAGGGGTTTTACAAAATCGGGCTGTTCGAGCGGCACGGCAACCACATCAGCCTGACCCCGGCCGGGCAACTCCTGTACGCCACGCTGCTCGAAGCCGACCAGCTCAAAACCGATCTGCACCAGCAACTCCAGCGCATCAGCGAAAACTTCCGGCCCGCCACCCGGCTGGCCATCGGGGCCAGTACCACCATCAGCCTGTACGTGCTGCCACCAGTGCTGTCGGCCTACCTCAAGCAAAATCCGGCGTTGCAGGTCAGCGTCCTCAACCGCAATTCGGGCAGCATCCAGCAGGCCCTGCTCGACCACGACATCGACGTGGGTATTGTGGAAGGCATGACCCGGCTCAACACCGTGACCTACACGCCCTTCATCACCGATCAGGTGCTGGCCGTCTGCTCCCGAAATAGCCCCCTCGCCCGGCGATTGTTGTCCGTTGCCGATCTGCCCGCCATTCCCGTGGCCCTGCGCGAACAGGGGTCCGGGACGCTGGCGGTGGTAGACGACGAACTGAGCAAGCAGGGTATTCATCTGTCGGATTTACAGATTCTGATCCGGTTGGGCGGGACCGAGGCCCTAAAGAATTTCGTGCTCGCCGATACCTGCTTAGCGTTCATGCCGAAAAGGGCCATCCTCAGCGAACTGGCAACCGGGGCGTTGGTGGAGGTAGCCATTGAGGACCTGGTCATTCAGCGGACGTTCTATTTTATTCAGCGGAAGGGCACTGAGAATAATCAGTTGGTGAATGGGTTTATTCGCTTTACGCAGCGGCATTATTCCGATCTGGAATAACTCATCGCCAAACGGGGTTTGTTTTGGTCGGTGCAGGCGGTCAACTTTCGGGAAAAGACGGCCCGTTATGAACACCACACTTGCCACTTCATCGCTCTTACAGGATTCACAATGCAGTAACTGCGGCACCCCGTATCCGCCGGTCGGGAGTCAGACACTGTCCGTCTGTTGCCAGGCTCCCCTTATCTGCCGGTACGATGTCGGCGCAGGTTTTACCAAAGAAAGTTTAGTCGGGCGGGAGAAGTCGCTGTGGCGGTACGAAGAAATGCTGCCGGTGCTCAGCCCCGAAAACCGGGTCAGTCTGGGCGAAGGCTTTACCCCGCTGCTGGATTTACCCCGGCTGGCAACGGGTTATCCCCTCGGCCGACTGACGCTCAAAGACGAAGGAATTAATCCGACCGGTTCGTTCAAAGCGCGGGGTCTGTGCATGGCGGTTTCAAAAGCAAAAGAGAACGGCGAACAGGCCTGCATCATTCCCACGGCGGGCAATGCCGGGGTGGCGATGGCGGCTTACTGCGCCCGCGCCGGACTGGGTGCTGTGGTGCTCATGCCGCGCCACACGCCCGAAGCCTTTCGGGAAGAGTGCATCGGCTACGGGGCCGACGTGATTTTAGTCGACGGACTCATCAACGATTGTGCCGCCAAAGCGCAGGCCATGAACCGGGACGGCGCGTTTTTTGACGTATCGACGCTGAAAGAACCCTACCGGTTAGAGGGCAAAAAAACGATGGGCTACGAGCTGGCCGAACAGTTAAACTGGCAGTTGCCCGACGTGATTATGTACCCGGCGGGGGGCGGTACCGGCTTGATTGGCATCTGGAAGGCGTTTCAGGAAATGATTGCGCTGGGTTGGCTGTCGGCGAGTCAGCCCCTGCCGCGCATGGTGGCGGTGCAGGCCGAAAACTGCTGCCCGCTGGTGAAAACGTACCTCGGCGAACAGGTTAACTGCAAACAATACGTTGGGCAACCCACCTTAGCCAACGGACTGGCCGTACCGCGACCCATTGGCGAACCGCTGATGCTACAGGTCCTGCGCGAATCGGGCGGGACAACGCTGGCCATTTCGGACGACGACATGCTGGCCGGAGTCCGGTCACTGACCAGGCAGGAGGGCATCTTTGTGGCACCCGAAGGCGGGGCGCTCTGGGCCGCTACGCTCCGGCTGATGAAACAGGGCTGGATTCGGCCCGACGAACACGTGTTGTTGCTCAACACCGGGTCGGGCCAGAAATACCTCGACCACATCAAGGGAAAGTGGTAAGGGCTATCCAACCGGAGTGCCCGTCAGCTAACCCCGTTGCTGAGGGATGTGGCTAACTGCCGGTTCCGTTTCGGATTCAGAACGGCCTTTTGCTTGCCCGATTCACCGACCGAAGCGTCAAATTCGCCATAATAATTTTCGAGCGGCAGGTACTGGTGGGAGAGTATATCCCGGATTTCGGTAAAGGCCCGTTTGTTGAGGTATTCGATGCGCTGCCAGTCGGCCTTGGTGAGCGTCGAAAACAGGTGCTGCACCAGCAGATCGCCCGGTTTTACCGCCTGAATATGGGTTTGTTTACCGAGAATGACCCGGTAGAGGAGGTCGCGGGTTTTCACCGTGAGGGGCAGCGACCGGAGGGGCAGTGCCGCCACATTGTTGATAAAAGCCTTTCGGCGGGCGATTTCTTTTTGCACAACTTCTTCGATTAGTAGTAGATCAGTAAGGGCCATCAAGCGACTGCGCTGAATGAAATTCATGAATCAGGAATAAAGTAAACGGTGGGTAGTATGGTACTATAAGTATCGTTGTTAGTTTGTTAATCAATAATTAGGCCAACTTTAACAGCAGTAAAAATTGTGATAATTAATTTTTGTAAACTAATAAACTGTTGTTTTGCCATTTTGCCATAAAAAAGACCCGCTATTGAGCGGGTCTTTTTTATGACGGACTGATGGTGGATTGCTTTGGGTCAATGACTAAACAGGTTGGTGTCTAAAAAGGTATTGCGGAACTTGCCATTGGGGTCGTACTGCGCCACAAGTGCTTTAAAATCTGGCATCTTCTCGTACTGTTGCTGCAACCGGGCGGGGGCCATCGTAAACAGTTTGCCCCAGTGCGGTCTTGCGCCAAACGGCATCAGTTCCCGCTCAATCACAGGCAAGACCTTTTTCACCGAGGCCCAGTCGGGTTTCCAGGTGAAGTGAATCGCCAGCGACGGCTGTTTGTAGCACGGACTGAGCCACAGGTCATCGGCCGCGATGGTGCGCAGTTCCGAAATCATCAGGTGCGGGCTGATCTGGTCGCGCAGCCGCTCAATGGCCAGAATGGCTTCCATACCGTTCCGGCGCGGGACAAAGTATTCCGACTGTAGTTCTTTGCCGCTGCTGGGGGTAAAGCCCATGCGGAAGTGCGGCAACCGCTCGTACCACGGGCCGGGAACGCCTAATTGCTCCGTACAATTAACGGCCGACAGTTCGGCAATCGGGTGCAGGTTTTTAGTCGCCAGGGCAGCACCAAAAAAGTCCGGCCGGGCCGTTGTCTGGTCGCCCGGCCCAACGCGCTGTTTCAACCAGACCTCGTTGATGCGCCTTTGCTGCCAGTCGGTAAACAGACTCACGCTGTACCCCGCCGACACAATGGCATCGAAATGCGCCGTTAGCTGGTCGAGGGGCAGGTTTTCGTAGACGTACTGCCGCATCTGATATGTGGGTTGAATGGCCAGCGTCACCTTCGTAACCACGCCCAGTGCCCCCAGATGGACCACGGCGGCCCGGAAGGCATCGCCGTCGGTATCATGGCGCAGCACCCGCGTCTCGCCGTTGGCCAGCACCAGTTCCATGCCCCGTACGGCCGTGGCCAAGTTGCCGTTGTCTACCCCCGATCCGTGCGTAGCGGTGGCGCAGGCACCGGCTACCGAAATGTGAGGCAGCGACGCTAAGTTATGCAGGGCAAACCCCCGGCGATCCAGCTCGGTGGCCAGTACACCGTATTTCAGGTTGGCATTCACCGTAACGGTCTGCGCCGGGGCATCCACCGTAATTGTCGGCTCCATCTCGGTCAGCGACAGCAGGTTATGCGTACTGTCGGCGATGGTATTGAAGCAGTGACGTGTACCCAGCACTTTCAGTTTTTCGTGCGACCGGACAAAATCGCCTACCTGCCGCGCCGATTGGGCCGGATAGAGCCGGTTGGTGCTGTAAGCTATATTACCGGACCAGTTCTGTAGGCTTGGATCGGTCAGCCAGTTTGCCAGTGGCGTCATAAGGGGAGTTGCCAGTAGGGTTGATGATAATTTAAGGAAATGGCGTTTTTGCATGGGACTGGTGGTTAGGAGCAAAGTAGGTGTAAACTCCTAAAGCCAGCAATCTGTCTGGAGCTACTGATAGGCAACAATCGTTTGGTCTGTGATGCCGTTGCCGATGGCTACAGCCGTCAATTTATTCCTGAGTCAACTTTTGCACCAGGATTTTGTCGATGCGGCTCTTGTCCATGTCCACAATCTCGAAGCGGTAATCCTGCCAGGTAAAGGTTTCGCCGGTATGGGGAATGTCTTTCAGGATGTGCAGGGCAAAACCGCCGAGGGTATCAAAACCGGTGAGGTCGCGTTTGTTCTGCGGAGTTACGACAATGTCGAGGTGGTTCAAAAAGTCGTCGAAGGGCAACTGCGCATCGATGAGGTACGACCCGTCTTCGCGCTCCCGAATCTCGTAATCGGAGTCGTTGCCTTCGGAAATATCGCCCACCAGCGCGTCTAAGATGTCGTTCAGCGTCACCATGCCCAGCACCCCGCCGTATTCGTCCACGATGATGCCCACGTACTGCCGCCGTTCGCGAAACCGTTCCAGTACCTGATACGCCCGGTTGTTTTCGGGGATATACAGCAGGTCGCGCTTCATGTCGTTCAGGCGCAGCAGTTCCTGGTCGAGGTCTTTGCCCAGAAAATCCTTGGAGTAAATCAAACCGACGACTTCATCGACGCTGCCGTTGCAGAGCGGAAACACCGAGTGCCGGAACTCCACGATTTTGGCTTTGTTCTCGGCGGGGTCGGCTTCCAGATCGAGGTATTCGATTTCCTGCCGGTTGGTCATCAGCGAGGTAATTTTGCGGTCGCCGAGTTGAAAGACATTCTGCACGATCTCCTGCTCGATCTCTTCGATGGCCCCCGACGAAGAGCCTTCCTGCACCAAGCTCTTGATTTCTTCCTCCGTAACGGCGTTCTCGTTGGGCTTGATGCCGAGCAGTTTAATCAGCAAATCGCTTGATACGCTGAGCAGGGCGATAAACGGCGAGGTCACCCGCGAAAGCACCATCATGGGCGCGGCCATCGTTTTGGCAATGCCTTCGGGGTTGGAGAGACCGATGCGTTTGGGTACCAACTCGCCCAGCACTAAGGAGGTGTAGGTCAGCATAAACAGCACCAGCACCACCGCAATCGGATGCGAATAGGGCTGTAGAATCGAAAACTGCGCCACAAAGGCCTGTAAATCAGTTGTCAGTTTATCGCCACTGAAAATACCCAGCAGAATACCAATGAGCGTAATGCCGATCTGAACGGTGGACAGAAACCGGTTGGGCGCGTTGGCAAGATCGAGGGCGGCCTGGGCCTTGCGGTCCCCGTTTTTAGCGGCTGTTTCGAGTTTGGATTTGCGGGATGAGACTAAGGCAATTTCCGACATTGAAAAAATACCGTTCAATATCGTCAGTAACAGAATAATGAGTAGTTCCACGAAGGAGCCGATTGGTAGGCTGCAAAAATAAAGAGAACTTTTAACCGTTCAACAAACCGCCTTTGGCTAATTTTAGGCCACGAACCGTTACCCCCTGCATGATTTTATTCATTGATGACCGCCCGATCCGCCTGGTGAACAGTAAAATTGCCGCTAAGTCGGACAAATTGACTGGCCAGACTACCGCAGATTACGACCAGATTGTTGATGCCCGCCTGGAGATTTTGCGGGATGACACCCTGCATGGCC
Source organism: Cytophagales bacterium (assembly GCA_038327655.1). GTDB lineage: Bacteria > Bacteroidota > Bacteroidia > Cytophagales > Spirosomataceae > JBBQLG01. The sequence continues at coordinate 14,045 of JBBQLG010000042.1, read as the reverse complement.
ATCTGCTGGTGCTGAACGCTACCCCGGCTACTGCCGAAAAACTCCTGAGTCTGCTTCAGTCGGCCGATGTGTCGCACCTGCTGTCGGTCACACTGGCCTGTGCGGATAAGGAGGCTGTCGAAGCGGCCATCAAAGGCCAGTTCAAGATTATTAAGGCGGCCGGGGGCGTGGTCTTCAACAGCGACAAAATGCTGCTGATGTTCCGCCGGGGCGTGTGGGACTTACCAAAAGGTAAGCTTGACGACGGTGAATCGTCCAAAACAGCGGCCCTGCGCGAAGTAGAAGAGGAAACCGGCGTTCAGGCCAGTCTCGGCGACCGTATCTGCACCACCTGGCACACCTACTCGCTGAACGGCAGCCGCATCCTGAAACGGACTAAGTGGTACCGCATGACCCTGCTGGATGACCAGAATATGGCCCCGCAGGAAGCCGAAGACATTGAGAAATTAGCCTGGCTCGACCGCCGGGAAGCCCAACTCGCCCTTGTCAACTCCTACAGCTCGATCCGTTACGTGCTCGATTCGGTGTTTAACGAGGTAGTAAGCAGGGATTAGTGAGTAGGAGTTAGTGCTTCCAACCTCTGCTCACCAACCCCTAACCACTACTCACTAACGGCTAACCGATACGGAAGAAATTCGCTTACGTCCTGTCCGTAGCGGTGCAGGTCACGGATGATGCTCGAACTGATGGGCGCGAGTTGGGGGGAGGTAATCAGAAATACGGTTTCGACGTCGTGGTAAAGGTGCCGGTTCACCTGCGAAATGCCGTTTTCGTACTCAAAATCGGTAGTGTTGCGCAGGCCCCGCAAGAGAAAATGCGCGCCCATCTCGCGGGCGGCATGGGCCGTCAGGTCGTCGTAGGCCACCACGCGCACGGCGGGTTCGTCCCGAAACGCTTCTTCAATGCAGGCTACCATCTCATCGAGCGGGAAATACCGCTGTTTGCGGGCGTTGTTGCCAATACCGATTACAATCTCATCGAACAACGTCAGGCCGCGCCGGACAATATCTTCGTGGCCTTTCGTGAACGGGTCAAAGGAGCCGGGGAAGAGGGCAATGCGTTTCATACGACAGGGGCCGGGGAGGAGGGAAGCAACCGGGACACTGCAAAGTAAAGCCTTCGCCACGAATAGTTAAGCCACGAACGACTGTTTCATTGCAGGAGCGCAACGCCGTATACACTCGCGTAGCGGTGTTCGGGCAGGTCGCCAAAGTCGGTGGTGAGGGTGAGACCGGGTGGGGTGGGACCAAAGGACAGCCGGGGCAGAAACTGCGCCAGGCGGGCGTAAGTGTCGGCGAAAGGGGTAATTTCGCCATAGAGCACGGTATGAATGGCCAAAGGGTCGAGCCGCAATTCATCAATCGCGTACAGCACATAATAGGTCAGGTCCTGCGCGTTTTTGAAGCCGAACCGGTTGCAGTACCGGAGTTGTCCCTCGCCCCGCAGCACCAGCGTCACAAACTCATCCTCGAAGTAAAGCGAGAGCGTCTGCGGGTGGGTGTCCCGCCGGGCCGCAGCCGCCGTGAGTTGCAGAATCGCGCTCGTCTGGTGAACGAACAGCACGTTTTGCAGCGGATACGTGGCCGACAGGTAGTCGGCTAAGGCGTATTCGACGTTAAAGACCGAACAAAAGCCTTCCGCGTGCTCGTAGGCCTGGGCGTACTCGTGGGTAGGCAGGGCACCGCCCCGCATCAGCGCCAGATAGCTGGCCGCGTATTCTTTCCGGAAAAGCGGCCTGGGAACGAGGGTAAACGAACTGGAATTCACCGAAACCCGCACCTGTTTCCAGGGCCGGTCAGTATCAGCAGGGTGCAGCAGTGGGTGTTGATGGAACAGGGTCGGCAGCACCTCCGTAATGGGCCGGTCGCTGAGGAGCGACGAAAATTCGTAGTCTTCCAGCCAGCAACCGTGCCGGTTTTCGTCCAGCACCATGAACCGGAGCCGGTCTTTTCCCACCTCGATGCACAGCACCGCCCGGCCGGCCGACTCAAGGTCGAAGGATTCGGAGCGAATGACAAGGAGTGGCGCGGGAACGATTTCGGTTTGCACGGTAAAAGACTGGGAAAAGGACGAAGCAACTAAACTACAAATTTTAAGGATGCTGGTACACGGTCAGGCCAAATATCCTTGTAAGCGGTAGACATCCTCCAGGGTTTGGCACTGGCTGAAGAGATAATGCACCTCGTCGGGGGGATACGCCTTGATCTCGGCGAAGGTCATCAGCCGCACATCGTCGATGATCTGCCCGTCTAAGCTCATTTCCGGGTCGGTACCCTGATGCACCTGTCCGCTGAGCCGGTTCACGACAAAAAACAGTTCCAGGGCGTGCAGGGGCGGCTTCCGAAACTCATTCACGAATTGCAGGTTGCCAACGCTCACTGTTAGCCCGGTTTCTTCCTGAAATTCGCGGATGAGGGCTTCGGGGGCGGTTTCGTTGAACTGCGGGCCACCGCCGGGCGGGCACCAGAACGTATCGGACGGGTTGATGCCCCGGTGCCGGACCATCAGCAGCCGGTCGCCCTCGCGCAATAGCCCGCACACGCGCAGCCGCAGCCGGTTTCCATACAGTTTCAAAACATTTTCGCGGGCCTTATCCAGAGTCTGTGTCAACGTTACGGAGTCATAATGAAGCCACAAAGATAAGCGTTCGCTGTCAGATGCGGATGGGAACAACGTAACTGTTTACACAACGGGCACATTGGTCACCCGGTCAGTCCGGCGTACCGGAGATGTAGCTTTCCAGCGAGTTGATGCGGGCTTTCTGGTCGCGGATGATGGCCGAAACAACGTCATTAATGGAGATGATACCCACCAACCCGCCGTCTTTTTCGACCACGGGCAGGTGCCGGATGTGCCGCTCCGACATGATGACCATGCATTCTTCCAGCCGCTGTTCGGGCGCGATGGTGATGAGCTTGCTCGTCATTACCTCGTGGATGTGGGTTTCGTGCGAGGTGCGGCCCTGCAAAATACCCTTGCGGGCGTAGTCCCGTTCGGAAAAAATACCCACCAGCTCCTCGGCGTCGATGACTAACACGGCCCCGATGTTCTTGTCGGCCATCAGTTGCAGCGCGTCGTAAACGGTATCGGTCGATTGGACCGAGAAGATGGCATTCTGCGGTTTTCCTTGCAGTATTTGACGAATGTTCATAATTATCAGGGGTTTAGCCGAAGGGTGAAGATAGTAAAAAACCCGATAGTACCCTCGCCCAAAAAAAGATAGGGACTTTGCCAGCGTTTGGGCCGCGGTTTTCGTCTGGGCAATAAATCAGCTAAACCCATTGTCAACGGCTTATGAAAACCACCCGATCCCTTACCCGTTTGCTGCTTGTCTGTACCACCCTCGGCGGGTTGATTGCCGGTTGTACCAACGGCTCTAACGACGGGGCCACCCCAAAGACCGACTGCCGGATTCAGCGCATCGTCAGCACCACGAAGACCGGATTCGGCGCGACCGGAACTGCCGAAACCGTGTACGACTACGATGCGACGGGGAATCTCGCGAAGCAGACCCTGACCAGTACAAACAGGCAGTCTTCGGGAAGCAGCGATAACACGACAACGACCACCCAATACCAGTACGACGCGGCTGGTTTTTTAACCAATTCGGTCTATTCAATCATGCAGAAAACCGCGTCGTCAACCGGTGAGGTCTATACTTATCAGTCTACGTCGGCTAAAGTGTACACGTATACCAACAATCGGCTGGCGGGCTACGCACAGACGGATGTGGTGCTCAGTGCGGGCGGAATCAGCCCTCCGCAGCAGCGCACTACCGTCTTGACGAACGCCTACGAATACGATGCTGCGGGGCAGTTGGTGAAGGAGGTAAACAGCAATGGCACCACCTGGACGTATCGGAATGGGCAGGCCGTTGATGTCAAGAGTTATTTCCCGTACGTACTGGAAAACGGACTCATCACAAAAGCAACGTTTCCGGGCACCGATGCAACCGGCAAGCCGCTGACGCTCGTTCAAACGTTTCAGTACGATGCGCAGCGACGCCTGATAAAATACCAGGAATGCCTGAACGATGTGCTCGAGAGCTATTATACCAAGGAGTGGCAAACGGGTAAGTCCGCTGCGACTGCTCTGCCCGTTTTTAAGGGACATCCGGCAATACAGTCGCCGTATGGTGAGGGGGGCGTTTTAACAAAATACAGCCGCAACTTCGTTAACCACCAGCAGGGCAACACGGCCTATCTGTTCAATGAACAGACGAACACAAACCAACTGAATGCGCAAGGCTTCGTGACCCATACGCAAACGGAAGTGATGTATTTTACGAACGGGCAAAAGCAGCCCGATGTGACAACGACCGTTTATACCTACACCGGCTGTAATTAATTATTTCGCCAGATCGAACGCCCGTTAGCCGAACTGATCGAGGGTTGCCGCCGGAAAAACGAGGCCGCCCAGCGAGCGTTTTACGAACGCCACTACGGCTATGCCCTTACCGTTTGTTTAGCCTACGCCGGTAGCCGCGAAGATGCCGTTGAATGGGTAAACGATGGGTTTATGAAAGCGTTTCAGGGAATCGACAGCCTGAAATCGGCGGATGCCCTGCTGCCCTGGCTCCGGCGCATCCTGGTGAACACCGCGCTGGACCACTACCGCAAAAACCGGCACCGGCTAACTGATGTATCTACGGACCGGGTTGAGCATCAGTTAGTTGAGCCGAACGTGGGCGATGCGGCCATTTACGCCAGTCTGTCGGCTGAGGAAATCATCGACGCCCTGCACCAACTGCCCACGCCGTACCGGGTCGTGTTTAACCTGTACGTGCTGGAGGGCTATTCGCACCGCGAAATTGCCGAACGGCTTGCCCTTGCCGAAAGCACGTCGCGGGCGCACTTGTCCGAAGCCAACCGGTTGCTGCGGAACCGCCTGACCGACCAAACCACCAACCGCTATGACCGAACCCGATAACGACAACCCCCTGCACGAGTCGGTGCGGCAACGACTGGCGGGACACCAGCCGCCGTATGACCCCGAGAACTGGCAGCGGATGCGCCGACGACTTCGGCGGGAGCGGTGGCGGCCGGTCGGCTGGTGGCTGGTCAGTATCCTCGTGTTGCTGGGTGTCGGCTGGTTTGAATTTGGTACCAAATCAGCTCTGCCAGCGTCGGCCAAACGGGTGATGGCATTCTCTAAACCGACTGATAAGCGACGGGTGCCGGTGCCGGATGAGCCATCCGATGACGTCGGTGTGCTGCCGACACCATTGGTGCGCAGACGAGCCCCTGCAAGACCGGCTACCAGCGTAGCCAAACCTGGTTCGGTACTGTTACCGCTTGAACCGCATCGGCTGCCTTTTTTGTCCGTAATCAAGGTACTGGCGTTACCACCCGTTCTCGTGCATAGTCCGGCCGAACCGGATATTGTCCGATTGGTAACTACGGGTACTGTCGGGTTCGATTCGACGACGTACCGCGTGTTCGCCCGGAACCTGACGCGCTGGCCCAATGCGGTTGTCGTCTGCGATTTTACGTCGAGCATGTACCTGTACAGCACGCAGCTATTGGCCTGGTTTCGGAAAAACGAAACGAACCGGCAGGTGCGGGGACTGGTATTTTTTACCGACTGTGACAGCCTGGGCCGCGAAACGGAGCCGGGTCAGTCGGGTCGGATGTTTGTTACGCGGAGCCGGGCGGTGGGTGAGGTGCTGCCCCTGATGCTGGCGTCGGCCCGGAATACGATGGGCAATGTAGATGATGCGGAGAACAACATCGACCCCTTAGCCTATGCGCAGCGGCAGTTTCCCGAAGCGGAACACCTGATTCTGATTGCCGACAACAGCAGCGCGGTGAAAGACATGGCCCGGCTACCCGAACTGCACAAACCGGTTCACATCATTCTCTGCGGCCCCACGCTGGATACGGCCCTGGCGTTCCAGCCCGATTATTACACCATCGCCCGGCAGACGGGGGGCAGCCTGCACACGCTGGAAGACGACCTGACCCAGGTGGCCCAACTGCCCCCCAATACCTGGATTCGGATCGACGGGCGGTACTTTCGGCGAACCAAGCGCGGGCGGTTCGTCAGGACCGATTTCCTGCACCGGCCCCGTCGGTTACTGGGGCTGTTCTGGCGGTAAACGATCGCGGTGTCATGCCGTGCGACGAGGGGATTTGGCTTGAAAAAGCGGGCCGTTTTGCGTAAATTTAGGGCTATGAACGAAACGCAAACGGCGGCTGAACTCCTGGCCAAACGGTTCCCGTTTAAACCCACACCCGGTCAAACTGAGTTTTTTGAACAGATCGGTCAGTTTATCACCCACGACGACCTCGCTACGGCCCATTATCGCGAATGCTTTTTGCTGCGGGGCTACGCCGGTACGGGTAAAACCACGCTCATCAGTGCCCTGATTAAGGTGTTGCCCAAATTTGGCCTTAAATCGTTGCTGCTGGCCCCCACCGGCCGGGCGGCCAAGGTGATGGCCAACTACGCCAAAAAGCCCGCTCAGACCATTCACCGCAAAATTTACCGGCAGGTGGCCGACCCCGGCTCCGGTACGCTGGCGTTTCAGCGGCAGAAAAACTACCACGAAAACACGCTCTTTATTGTCGATGAGGCCTCGATGATCTCCGACGAAGCCGATTTTGGCGGCAAAGGGCTTCTCACCGACCTGATCGACTTTGTGTACGAGAACGACGGCAATAAACTGCTCTTAGTGGGCGATACGGCGCAGTTACCGCCCGTGGGCCGTGACCTCAGCCCTGCTCTCGATCAGGGTTTTCTGACTGCTTCGTTCGACATGACGGTGTATGAACAGGAACTGACCGAAGTGATGCGGCAGGATGAGGAATCCGGTATTCTGTTCAACGCCACGGCCCTGCGCCAACTGCTGACGGGTAAGGCCGATACCGGCAGCGAAACCGCGCCCGACGTTAAATTCCAGCTCAAGCCTTACACGGATGTGTTTAAGATGCCGCAGACCCGGCTCGAAGACGGTATTCAGTACGCCTACAACAAATACGGCCGCGAGAACACGGTTATTTTGTGCCGCTCCAATAAGTCGGCGGTGCAATACAACCAGTTTATCCGCCGGATGATCGACCAGCGCGAAGATGAACTCGACGCGGGCGATTTGCTGATGATGACCCGCAACAACTACACCGTGCTGGAAGAAGATTCACCAGCCGGATTTCTGGCCAACGGCGAGTTTGCGGAGGTAATGAAGATCCGTCGGCAGGAAGAACTGCACGGCTTCCGGTTCGCCACCGTCACGCTGCGCTTAGTCGACTACGACGAGCAGCCCGAATTCGAGGCTAAAATCATGCTCGATACGTTGCATTCGCCCACGCCGTCGCTCAGCAGCGAACAGTACCGCGCCCTGTACGACAGCGTGGTAAAGGATTATTTCTACATCAAGTCCAAGAAAGAACGCAACGAGGCCGTCCGCAAAGACCCGTACCTGAACGCGCTGCAGGTGAAGTTTGCCTACGCCCTGACCTGCCACAAGGCGCAGGGCGGTCAGTGGAGCGCGGTCTTCATCGACCAGGGGTTTCTGCCCGATGGCCAGGTAAATCAGGAGTTCGTCCGCTGGCTCTACACCGCCCTGACCCGCGCTACGGATGAAGCGTTCCTGATGAATTTTAACGCGGGCTTTTTTAGTTAGACGATCAGAACCGCACCGCCGGTCCGCCGGAGTGGATTTAATTCGATTAGAAATCAATGATATGTTGCACTTGGCAGGATTGCTGTCATGTTTCACTAAGTGCCGGAGAGCGGCCGGAAATAATACAATTTGATACTTTAGAATAAAAAATAGTATTTATTTTATAGAAAAGCCTGTTCTGGGCAAGTAGATAGGGTTAGGTTTAAATATTTTTAATATTTTTAATATATTCTAATTTCCTTCTAATGCCATTTTAATGCCGCACTGCTTGTTTTGTATAACTTAACACAGATACAATCGATGCTACACCCGATCTATTCGCTTTGGCGGTCCGGCCCGAACTTGTTTCCTGATTCTGAACTGGCACCGGATTTTTCCATATTGTTTACTGGCTTTATGCTGCGTGAGCAAAGCCAACGGCGTAGCGTTTACATGTATGAATCGGGCAGTTCAGCCCATCCCGCATCCGATCAGTACTTACTGCCACAATCGTAAACCCCCCTATTAGTCAGCTATGAAATCCACGAATATTATGAACAAACCGCTTATACTCCTGAGTTTGTGTGCCTTGCTGGGCAACATAGGCTGTTCAACCAAGGCAGAAGAAAAGAAAGAAGAGGAAACAAAATATCTGGTCACCAGCCCCCTGCGAAAAGACACGACGGTCACTCGCGATTACGTGTGTCAAATCCATGCTATCCAGCATATCGAATTGCGGGCATTGGAAAAGGGTTACCTGGAGAAAATTTTTGTAGACGAGGGTAAGTTTGTCCACAAAGGACAACTTATGTTTAAGATTCTACCGATTCAGTACCAGGCGGAACTTCAGAAAGCCGAAGCTGAAGCAAACTTTGTGGGGGTAGAATTCAAAAATACCAAAGCCCTGGCCGACAGTAATATTGTTTCTAAAAATGAGCTAGCCCTGGCGAAAGCTAAATTAGACAAAGCTATTGCCGAAGTGTCGGTCGCTAAAATTCACCTTGGCTTTACCGAAGTACGGGCACCCTTTGATGGCATTATGGATCATTTTATGGTCCGGCTGGGTAGTCTGGTTAACGAGGGTGATTTGCTCACGACGATGTCCGACAATAGCAAAATGTGGGTATATTTTAACGTGCCTGAAGCTGAATACCTGAACTTCAAAGATAAAACGAAGGCCGAAAATCTGACAAACGTGAGCCTGATGATGGCCAATCAGCAGATGTTCAACTATCCGGGTGTGGTTCAGACAATAGAAGCCGACTTCAATAACGAAACGGGCAACATCGCCTTCCGGGCAACATTTCCCAACCCAAAAGGGCTGCTACGGCATGGCGAAACCGGAAATATTGAAATGACGGTGCCGCTTAAAAACGCGTTGATTATTCCGCAGAAATGCACGTTTGAAGTGCTCGAAAAAAAGTACGTGTACGTGCTGGATAAGGACAATAAGATTAAATCGAGGGAGATTACAATTGCCTCAGAAATGCCCCACATTTTTGTGGTCAGCAGTGGTCTGAACAAAGACGATAAAATCCTTCTCGAAGGCCTGCGTCAGGTTCGGGAAAACGAAAAAATAAGCTACACCTTCGTAAAGCCTGCTTCAGTTCTTTCTAATCTGAGTCTTTACGCCGAATAATCAGCCAGTCTAAACCGCAGAAGACATGTTCACAAAGTTCATTCACCGACCGGTATTTGCGATTGTCATATCCATTATGATCGTTTTTGTCGGTATACTGGCGATCACGAAATTGCCTATTTCCCAGTTCCCGGATATCGCCCCCACTACGGTCAACATATTTATCGCTTATCCCGGATCGAGTGCCGACGTATTAGTCAAATCCACGCTGATTACCCTGGAACAGGCCATCAATGGTGTTCAGGATATGCGCTACATCGCTACCGATGCTACCAGTGCGGGTGAGGCTACGCTCCGGATTATTTTTGAGCCGGGTACCGACCCCAACGTGGCCGTAATCAGGGTAAAGACCAGGGTGGACCAGGTGATGCCGCTCCTTCCGCTGCTGGTGCAGCGGGAAGGGGTTATCATTACGCCCATTCAGCCCAGTATGCTGATGTACGTTAACCTTTACGCGAAGGATAAGAGCATGGACGAAAAATTCCTGTTCAACTACGCTACCGTAAAGATGATTCCGGAATTAAACCGGACCAAAGGCGTAGCCCGGACGCAGATATTGGGTAGCCGTCGGTACGCTATGCGCGTCTGGCTCAACCCCGACCGGATGCGGGCGTACAACGTCTCGGTGCAGGACGTGATGGGTGCCATCGGCGAACAGAGCGTGGTTGGTCGTCCGGGCCGGATCGGGCAAAGTTCCGGTATTGCTGCCCAGTCGCTGGAATACGTGCTTACCTACAAAGGCCGGTATAACACGGCGGAAGAGTACGAAAATATCATCATCCGGGCAAACTCAGCCGGTGAAAGCATCCACCTTAAGGATTTAGCCAGGGTGGAACTGGGTAGTGAATTCTTCGACATTTACTCTAACCTCGATGGCCATGCCTCGGCGGCTATCGTGTTGAAGCAGAACTACGGCACCAATGCCAGTGACGTAATCAAAGCCGTAAAAGAGAAACTTGACGTGATGAAAGAGTCCTTCCCGCCGGGAATGGACTATAAAATCAGCTATGACGTGTCTAACTTCCTGGATGCGTCCATCGAGCAGGTAATCGATACGTTGCGGGACGCGTTTATCCTGGTTGCTCTGGTGGTTTTCCTGTTCCTGGGCGACTGGCGGTCGACGCTCATTCCGATTCTGGCGGTTCCGGTATCGCTGATCGGCGCGTTTTTTGTCATTCAGTTTTTCGGTATTTCTATCAACCTCGTAACACTTTTTGCCCTCGTGCTGGCCATCGGTATTGTGGTGGATGATGCCATTGTCGTAGTGGAAGCCGTGCATGCCAAAATGGAGGAAGAGCCACACCTGACGCCGTTTAATGCCGTTAAAAAAGTGCTTGGCGAAATCAGTGGCGCCATTATCGCCATCACGGCCGTCATGGTATCCGTATTCCTGCCTATCTCCTTTATGTCGGGTCCGGTCGGTACATTCTACCGCCAGTTCTCCATCACGATGGCCAGTGCCATTGTTATTTCGGCCCTGATCGCCCTGACGCTTACCCCGGTATTGTGTGCCATGCTGCTGAAAAACCACCATGGGCACGAGAAGAAGAAAAACCTGCTGACTAAAGCGCTTGATAAGTTTAACAGCGGTTTTGAAACGCTGACCGGTAAATATGTGGGCCTGTTGCGGCTGATCGTCAACCGACGGGTTATTACGTTCGCCATCTTACTGGCCTTCTGCGCAGGGACCTACTACGAGAGTACCATTGTACCGTCCGGTTTTATACCCAACGAAGACCAGAGTACGATTTACGGCATTATCCAGACTCCCCCCGGTTCCACGCTGGAACAGACCAACCAGGTGGCGCAGCGGCTCCAGAAAATCTGCGAAAAAATTGATGGGGTGGAAGGCGTATCGTCGCTGGCCGGTTACGAGATCATGACCGAAGGCCGGGGTTCCAATGCGGGTACCTGTCTGATCAACCTGAAGCCCTGGTCGGAACGCAAAGAGAACGTTAAAGAAATCATGGCCGAACTGGAGGAGAAATCGAAGGGCCTGGGTGCCATTGTCGAATTCTTTGAACCACCCGCTATTCCGGGTTTTGGTACGTCGGGCGGTTTTTCGATGCGTCTGCTCGATAAAACCACCGATACGGACTACCAGGATTTCGACAAGATCAACAGGGAGTTTATGGACAACCTGCGCAAACGGAAAGAATTGGCGGGTCTGTTTACCTTCTTTGCGGCTACGTATCCGCAGTACGATCTGGAGATCGATAATAAACTGGCCATGCAAAAGGGTGTGTCGATCGGCAAAGCGATGGAAAACCTCGATATTATGATCGGTAGTACCTACGAACAGGGCTTTATCAAATTCAACCAGTTCTTTAAAGTGTACGTGCAGTCCGACCCCGCCTACCGGCGGCTGCCATCCGATGTGTTAAAGCTCTTCGTAAAAAACGATCAGGGCGAAATGGTACCCTACTCGGCGTTCATGCGGATGAAAAAAGGCCAGGGCCCCAACGAAATTACCCGGTTCAACCTGTACAACTCAGCCGCCATCCAGGGTCAGCCAGCCAAGGGCTACACCACGGCCGATGCCATCCAGGCGGTTCGGGAAGTTGCCGCCAAGACCCTGCCAAAAGGATATGACATTGCCTTTGAAGGTCTTTCCTATGATGAATCGATCCGGGGTAATGAGTCGCTTTATGTGTTCCTGGTTGTGCTGGCCTTCGTTTACATGGTGCTGGCCGCCCAGTACGAAAGCTTCATCATTCCGCTGGCGGTAGTATTCTCGCTGCCCGTTGGGGTGTTCGGCTCGTTCCTGTTACTCCAGTTGATGGGATTGGAGAACAACATTTATGCTCAGATCGGACTCATCATGCTGGTAGGTTTGCTGGGTAAAAACGCCGTACTGATCGTCGAATTTGCCGTGCAGAAGCGCGCGCAGGGAGCCACGATTCTGGAAGCAGCCATCGAAGGGGCCCGGGTTCGTTTCCGGCCGATCCTGATGACCTCTTTCGCCTTTGTAGCCGGTCTGATTCCGCTGATCAGGGCAACGGGTGCCGGGGCTATCGGTAACCACACCATTGGGGCGTCGGCCATGGGGGGTATGTTGTTCGGTACTATTTTCGGGGTTATCATTATACCCGGCCTATACTACATATTTGGCAGCCTGGCCGATGGCCGCAAGATGATTAAAGACGAAGAGGACCATTCGTTGACCGAGGGTTTCACCCATTCGCTTGATAATTTTCCACAACCTGAAGAAGTTGAAGTCGATGAGCATTAAACGATTCACGTACCGGGCAGGGACTGCCGCAGTGCTTTTCCTACTTGGCACTGCCTGTAGCATCCCCCGCCTGGCATTAAGATCAGTGAATAAATCCGTGCCGATAGGCTATACTGCTTCGCAGGACAGCCTCAATACGGGCAAACTGGCCGCGCACGATTTTTTTACTGACCCTTACCTGTACGCCCTGATCGACACGGCCCTGCACAACAACCAGGAACTGAACATCACGACGCAGGAAATTCAGATTGCCAACAATGAGATCCTGGCCCGCCGGGGAGCGTACCTGCCTACGGTCAACCTTGGCGGTGGCGCCGGGGTCGAAAAAGTGCCGCGCTACACCAGCCAGGGGGCCAGCGATGCCGCCACCGAAATTCGGCCCGGCGTAGAAACGCCCGAAGTGTTGCCCAACGCCTACCTCGGCGCGTTTGCCTCCTGGGAGGTCGACATCTGGCACAAGCTGCGCAACGCCCGGAAATCGGCGATCGCCACCTACCTCGGCTCCATCGAAGGCCGGAATTTTACGGTGACGAACATCGTCTCCGAAATTGCCAACAATTACTACGAACTGCTGTCGCTCGATACCCAACTGGACATCATAAAGCGCAACCTGGTCATTCTTAATAACGCACTGTCTATCACCCGGCAGGAGAAAGAAGCGGCCAAGGTAACCGAACTGGCCGTACGACGGTTTGAGGCCGAGGTACTGAAAACGCAGAGTCTTCAGTACGATATTCAGCAGAATATTGTAGAGAAAGAGAACCGGATCAACTTCCTGGTGGGCCGGTTTCCGCAGCGTGTGGAGCGTAATTCGCAGAATTTCCTCAACGCAGTACCGAATGCAATGTCGGCGGGTTTACCGGCGCAACTGCTCGAAAATCGCCCCGACATCCGGCAGGCCGAACGGAATCTGGAAGCCGCCAATTTAGACGTCGGTGTAGCGCGGGCCAATTTTTACCCCACGCTCAACATCACGGCTTCGCTGGGTGTCATGGCCTACAATCCGATCTACCTGTTCAACACGCCCCAGTCGATTCTGGGGTCGCTGGTGGGCGACCTGACAGGCCCCTGGATTAATCGGAACGCCATTACGGCGCTATACCGCAGTGCCAGTGCCAAACAAATTCAGGCCGTCTTTAACTACGAGCGGGCGGTGCTGAATGCCTACATTGAGGTGGCCAATCAGTTGTCGAACATCAACAACTTAGCCAGCAAATACACCACCAAAAGCAGTCAGGTAGATGCCCTCGTTCAATCGACTGCCATATCGCTTAAACTGTTCACCTCGGCCCGTGCCGATTACATGGAGGTGCTGCTGACCCAGCGCGACGTACTGGAAGCGAGAATGGAACTGGTAGAAACCAAAATGCGGCAACTGAATGCGGTGGTCAATACGTACCGGGCATTGGGTGGAGGCTGGAGGTAGTGCGGTACTGCTGACATGGCCCCGGTACAGCGCACCCTAAGGCGTATACACCGGACAAATCATGACCATAACCCAAAAGCGCGGGGATGCCAGATCTGGCATCCCCGCGCTTTTGGGTTATGGTCATGATTTGTCCGGTGTATACGCC
>JBBQLG010000041.1:0-40840 GCA_038327655.1 Cytophagales bacterium | reverse complement strand
GCTTATCAGTGGCCGAAACGGTCAGTCTGACCGGCATCAGCATGTCGAGTGTGAAGCGATATCGAAAACAGCTTGAAAAAGCGTCTCTATAAGTGTCGTTTGCCCAAACGACGAATTATGTACTTTTCCGCAGAATTACCCTACGGGCCAGAAACAGACCGAAAACGATGTCGACAAACAGGTTGTACTGCACCACCTGAAGAACTACATCCAATTACATCCGTACACCGAACAGATCAACATCAACCTGTTCAATGCGGGAGAAGGGCAGGTTTTCGCCAATGCCCTGATTGAGCTGGAGAAGCACCCACAGTTTTGCGGACTGCGGTACGAACTGCGCTTTTTCCACCGGGCTTCTTTTGGACGGGCCGACAAGCTCGTGCGACACGGGGAAGGCATTATCCGGCTGCTAAACCCAGATACCAATTTGTCTGAAGAGGCTGAAGCCTTCACCCGTCTGACCGGCGATCGACTGCACCCCCGGCTACGGGTCAGCACAAACCGGGTGGATGATTATCTGGCGCAACCCGATGCTTACGACGCGCACATTAGTTTCTTAATTAGTCCGTTCCCACTACGAACGTTCATTTACCAACCTCCCGCCGATAGCCAGTCATATTACCTGAACGGCCTACTAATCGAACCCCAGGTGGATGTGAATGTCAGCCACGAAACAACAACATATTCCTGGGCGCGTTTTATCACCCCAGCCAATGGGCGGGTAGCGGGTCAAACCGCCCTCGACGTAGCCAGCAGCCTCGACACGCTGAACCAACTGGTAAGTTACTATCTCAGTGCCGGCACCGGTGATACCTCCTTACCGGCGACCCAGCTAACGTTGTCTAATCAGGATCAGGTGCTGCTCAACCTGGTGCACCGCACTAGCGACTGGGTCATTACGTTCGACCATCATTTAGGCCCCGAATTGTACGATCTGCCCAAAGACAGCGATCAGCTACCCTTCCTGCTGGATTATATTCCTGGTGAGCGGCTCTTGGGTATGAACACGTACCTTACTACCAAACCAAACGAGGAAGTCGAACACCTGATTGCACCCCAGTTAAACCGGTTTTATACCAATCCGGAAACGAATACCAATTTAGCAACCGAACTGCTCGAAGATTTACGGACAATTTCCGGCACCATTATTCTACAACTGAACAGTAATCCAAATCGAGTGCTGGAAACCATTGGCATTGGGCTGACGAAGCGATTTTTGGCCAAAAAAGACGTGCTGGAGAGTCAGATATTGATACCGATTGATTTGCATCAGTACCTATTCACTGATAAAGCCATTTCAGACTCCAAGAGCCGGGCCGATCTGCTGCTGGTACAAATGATCCCGGCCGAACGACGCTTTCACATTCAGGTACTGGAAATAAAATCCAGAACAACGGGTCTGGGCGAAGACGATCAGGCTGAGTTGATGCGGGAAATGACCGCGCAGATGGATAATACGATTCGGGTCTGGGCGGCTCAGTTTGGTGCAGACACGGAACGCTTTGACCGCAGCTTAAAGCAGAAAGAGATGGCGGATATGCTACGGTTCTATATGCTTCGTGCCCACCGCTACGGTTTACTAAATGAAGTGGAACGGGTAGCGGGAATTCAGTTTCTGAACGATCTTGGGGTTGGGTATTCGTTCACGTTTGAGCGTAAAGGACTGGTTTTTGACTTCGGCAACGACACCTCGTTTCAAACGATACAGGCAGATGAAGATTTAACGTTTTTCCTGATTGGTCAGACGGGTATCCAGGAATTGCTGAATCCACAGTCCGACGTGAACTCCCGTCGGCCCGATAAGCCGACCGACGACATGGCCGAACAGTTTACCCGTCGCACCCGCCGGTCGTTCGGAAAAGAAGACCTGCCTGCTCCCATGCGAAGGCCAGTGTCAAATCTATTACCTGCCGCCTATGAGAATCTGATCCCTGCGGCCGATAACAAAGTCTTGGAAAGTTTACCCGCTCCATTGACACTGCCGACAACTATCGCAAATGAACAGCCTGCGCCGGAACAGGCAATTGTCAATCAGGATGTAGCAAGCGTATCCGTTTCCCAAATGGATACGCCCCCAGCGTTCGACCTATTTATCGGCGACGATGAACCGGGCGGGCAATACGGTATTCTGGGTCAGACTGCCAGTCGTAAAACGGTAGCCCTCAGCTTGAGTAACACGAATACAATCAGTCTATTTGGTGTGCAGGGAGCGGGTAAGAGCTATACGCTTGGGGTCATTGCCGAAATGGTATTGAAGCCAATGGCTGGTATCAACGCGCTGACCAAACCTCTGGCGGGTATTATCTTCCATTACAGTGAAAGTCAGGAATACGCGCCGGAATTTACGGCCATGAATCAGCCCAATACGCGGGAATCGGAACTTCAAAAACTCAAGACGCTATACGGAGCCACTGCCGACCGCATTGAGGATATCATCCTACTGGTTCCCCAGGCAAAATTAGCCGAACGGCAGGCTGAATATCCCAACTTACAGGTGTTGCCCCTCACGTTCTCTTCCAAAGAGTTGAGCATAAAAGACTGGTTGTTTTTAATGGGTGCCTCCGATAACCAGTCGCTGTATATGAAGCAGATTAACAACATCATGCGGACAATCCGGCAGAATATATCGCTTGGTTTGCTCGAAGAAACCATTACCAACACGACCTCACTCAATGATTCGCAGAAAGATCAGGCCCGGTCGAGACTGATGCTGGCGCACGAATATATTGATGACAATAGCCGATTGGGTCAGTTAGTCAAATCCGGCCGCTTATTGATCGTTGATTTACGCGATGAACTCATCCTTCAGGACGAGGCCCTGGGATTATTTGTTATCATGCTCAACATTTTCGCCAACGTGAGGAATGAGGATGGCAGTGTACTTAGTAAGTTTATTGTTTTCGATGAAGCGCATAAGTATATGAGTAATCGGCAATTAACCCAAAATATTGTCACGGCCATTCGGGAAATGCGTCACAAAGGCGTTAGCCTGCTTATTGCCAGCCAAGACCCGCCGAGTCTACCCAACGAGATTATTGAGTTAAGCTCAATTCTGGTAATGCATGAATTTAGGGCACCTCAATGGCTTAAACACGTACAGCGTTCGCTCGAACCAACGGCTCACCTGACGGCTAAAGAACTGTCGAGCTTAAATGCGGGAGAAGCCTACGTCTGGGCCGCCAAGTCTAATGCAAAGTCAATTAGCCAGCAACCCATGAAAGTCACTATCCGGCCACGGGCAACCAAACACGGCGGAGCGACGATTAAAGCAGGGTAGTAAATTTTAATAAACTATATATATAGTTTATTATTGAGTTGACTCGAATAAATCTAATTGCGCGGAATCAGCGTCGGGATTATTTAGTCCAAACGCGGTCTGACTCTCTGATTCAACACGGGGCCGGGCGTACAATCGAACAGCTCCAGTTGTACTTTTTTGAGAAAACCGGCCTAAATACGACTCAATTTCCTTGTTTTGTTGCGGATGTACCCGGTTTATTTCGGCCATATTGACAAAAATAACGTTCTGCTTTTGTTGGGTAATGTTGCCAATCCGGTCGCGGGTATGGTGCAACAGGTGTTCCGAGACGTTATCATACTCACCATTGGGCAGTATAAACTTGCAACTGACATACAGATAAGCGTACCCGCGCTGATAAGTCGATATGGCCAGTTCAAATTGCTGACTTCTGGCCTGAATCAATTGCCAGGCATCCATCTCTTTCAACGCGGTGTCAATCCGGCGACGGGTTTCTGATTGGGTCAGGGGTGGCTGCTGATCCAGCCTTGCCTGAAGCAGGATAACCGACTGGGACAGCGTGTTCAAATAGTCGGTGATGTACTCGTCGCGTTCTTCCTCGGTCAGATCATGTGGTTTTTTGAGCCAGTACTTGTGCTTACTGTAAAAGCTCATTTTAACGGCTGGCCGACCATAATTGATGAGTTTGACGGTCTTGCAGCCAAAGTCGCGCCAGATGGCAAACTGGGCCATGTAGCGGCTATCTACAAAGTGAATATCCCCGCAATCGTGCCAACTCCCCTCGATATCCCAGTCCTCGCGGTCAGGTTTAAGGGTGGGTGTTTTAGCCAGTTCGTTTAGCAATCCTGTCAACAGGTAGTCGTACTCTTTATCCGAGAACTTCGTCTTTTTTTTCATGGTAGTCTGACCGCAAATATAAGCGAAAAGTTGTTATTTATTTTCCCCTGAGAGTAAAACTAATCTTTCTCTTTTCCTTTTTCCATTTTTTGATTCAACTTATTGATTTATCTAGAGGGCTTGGGGAGTCTTAACTTTTAGATGCCCTTTTGATCAACTACAACTTGTTATTTTTTTTTACTTGTTCTGAAATTGAAAACTTGAAATAATTGATACTTGTAGGCTAAAAATTTCGTGCTTATAGTTCTATTAGTCAGACGTTTATACTGTGGATAACTTTACTAAAGCAAGATAAAGGTAGGTTTAGGCAAGACAGAGGTAGCTTCAGGCAAGATAGAAGTAGGTTTAGGCAAGACAGAAGTAGGTTTAGGCAAGATAAAAGTAGCCACAATCGCCCCTTAAAGCAAGATAGAGGTAGGTGTGAGCAAGATAGAAGTAGGTTTAAAGCATCAAGCATTTAGGAAATCTTGCTCAGGCAAGGTAAACGTCGTAACACAAATATTAAACATATATTCTATGTCATTTCAATATAAATAATATATATTGAAATTTTTTAGGTACGCAGCAGCTATTTAGAACAATAATATTATCTTACTGGAAATCACTAATTTAACATAATAAAGCAAGACAAAAGTAGAAAGCTTTTAGCCCGTTAAGCATTACAAGCTACTTTTATCTTGCTTTAGATAGCTGAATACCTATTTTTGTACTGCTTAATACCATTTCAGTAATGAGTGATCTCGTTCATATACAGGAACCCTTGCGGCTATTGCTATCTCGCAATAATTTCGACGTGCTGGAACGTCGGGTCTATTGGCTCATTCTCAAAGAGATTAAGCACCTACAGACGTTACGGCGTAACGAGACTGACCCTATGCCAGGAGAATTTCCGGCCTTTAGAATTTCAATCGGTGATTTACAGCTACCTAACTCATCGGCTGAGGTGAATTACTCTACCTACAAGCGCGTGGCCCAGCGGCTGACCTCCCGGCAGCTCTATCTGGATTCACCGGCCCAGCATGAATTTACGTCGGTCGTTGTTTTTCCGATGGCCCGCTACAGCCGGGGTGTTCTGACCGTCGAAGTCAACAAACACCTGGTGCCTTACATGATTGACTTGAGCAAGGGATATACGAAGCTTCAGTTACAGGCAGCTCTGTCCCTCAACAGTCAGTATGCTCAGGTACTGTACACGCGGTTGTGCAAATTTCTGGATACGGGTATCTGGCGCATAACCGTTGCGGAGTTGAAGGAGATTCTGGAAGCCCAGCAGTACGTGCGGTGGTCTAATTTTAAGCAAACGGTCTTGTCTCGTTCGATCGACGAAATTAACCAGAAGACCGATATTGAAGTGTTCCTCTCGGAAAGGCGCGAAGGTCGTTTTATTACAACGCTGGTTTTTACCATTAAACGCCAGTCACGAAAGGGAGACAGAACGTTCGATGCGTTCAATGATGAGATTGAATTGGTTCTTTCGCAACCAGCCGAGGTCTTGCACAATAAGGCGATGGAAATCATGCTCCAGAAATACCGATTCACGGCCACTCAGATGCGTCGGATTGTGAGTGAGCAGCATCTGCTGGATGAATTTGTACGGTTGGATTCCTTGATTCAGAAAGGGTATGTGGACATAAAAACAAACCCTACCCGTTATATAGCGGGCATATTATTTAAAAAGGAAGTACCCCAAAAACCTCCAGTAAAGTAAAGTTTCTTATTCTCAACGCCTTATGAAAAATTTAACGGGCCTCTCGGCCTATGCATGGCTATGGCTAATTTTCGTGACGGGTTGTTCCCAAAACAGGTCTGACGTAGGGCCAGCCGTAGATGCCGCTCAGGTTATTGGTGCCTGGCAGATCACCCGGATAACTGCCGATCCAGCCGTAGTGTCGCCCACTTACGGCTCGACTACAGACGTACTGAATCTCTATCAGTTAAACATTGGTAAAGACTGTGTGCACCCAACCCGCTACGTATTCTCAGCCGACGGTAAGCTGCAACTAACCACCTCAACCGATTGCCAGAACCGGCTAAACAGTCTATTTGGCTTTACGTCGGCCAACTGGCAAACCAGTGGCCGGGAACTCCGTATCGAGGGGACTTACGATGTCCTTTCCTATACCGTTGCGCAGCAAAATGCCCAAGCAATGGTCTGGCAACGGACGGAGTACAACTCTCCTTTTGACGGGAAGACTCACTTGTAAACGATCACTTTATCTAAACCTTAAGTTCATACTTATGAAACACTTCGATCAGACACAGTTCTATCAGCTTCTTGAGCCATTTCTTACCCCAGTTTTAAGTCGTCTTTACTTTCTCGATGACCGCTACATTGGGTGTTTCACCCAAATTTTATTGTCAGGCTTGTTGTATCTAACAGCAGGGGCTATCCAGAAACTGGCCCTTCAGTTAATTCAGCGGGTCGATTTACCCACTGTCGCCAGTGATATACTTAGCTCGTTTACTCACCTTGGATCGCTGTTAGCTATTTTCTGGAGCATCTGGTACATACTGACCATTATCTTTAGGGTGGCCAACCTGATGCGATTTGGTTTCCACTGGTTAACTCCACGGGTGCTGAGCTGTGTTATCACTGGAGGGATGCCACTCAGTATAGCCCTTAAAGAATGCGAAGCAGTAGGATACGTATCATCTTGGTTTTACGGACTGCTTATATTGACGTGGGCTTTCAGTTGTCTTCGGCCAACCCTGTTCGCAGCGGACAAAGGATAGTTACTGATTTTGTCAACTGAATACTGTGGCAACTTTGGCCCTTGTTTTTTGATAGTTTTTCACCGTCTCGTAAATTATCCTTTGCGAGAATTGGTGAAGATAGGAGATTTCTGACTATATTAGCGGTCAACGTCCGCTGACATGACAGACCTTCAACGAATAGACGACTCAGCACAGCAAGCGGTCGGAAAAGTACAGACCCGATACACCGTCAGCCAACTCATTCATTACTTCGCGGCTGACCTGCCCAAGTCAAGCAACTACCCCCGCCATGCTCGGGCCTATGTTGACCATTGTCTCAAAGAAGGTTTCGGTATAGACCCTATGAGCCTGGCCCGCTATACAGCCGAACTACCACCCAACCGGGTCTCACCCATTCGCAAGTTCCTGCTATTTTACCAGACCATCGGTTGCCCCGTTGTGGTCACTGACCCCAGGACAACCAAAATCCCACCGGCTGCCAATGAGCTGGTGTTACGATTTATCCGGGAAGCCAAAAGCCTGCGCGGAGACCGCTCCAAAGAAACCTATACCAAAGCCCTTAATGCGTTCTTTAGTTACCTCGACGGGATACTCGCCCTGGGTCAACCGGTGGGACAGCCTTCGGCTTCCCTGAGTGGACTAACCGTCTCAGACTTCGTACAACAGTTGAAAGACAATCAATATTCAGCTTTTACCATTAACCTCTACCTGTCGGCCATCAAGCAATTGGCTGCCTGGTGCATCCGCCGACGCGAAGAGCTTAAATTAAGCGAAGCTCAGCTTAATGCACTGCGCGACATTGATGATGTGCGGGGGCTGGCCATTGAACGTACCTTTTATAAAGATAGCTTAGAAGCCGAAGAGCGGCAACAAATCCTGGGAGATATGGAGCCGACTGGGCGGCATCTCGCTCGTGATAAGGCAATCCTGGTTTTACTGGGACTGGAAGGCTTACGGACGGTCGAAGTGACCCGCTTGAAGCTGGGCGATCTAGATTTTGACCGGCACCAACTCCTGGTGCTGGGTAAAGGCAAGAGTACCAAGAGGGCCATTAAATTTTTCGCGGCTTGCCGACAGGTTTTGCAAACATACCTAGAAGAAACAGACCGCTGGCCCATCCCGCACGGACGACGGGGGGAGTATCTCTTTGCTGACCTAAAAACCCATCAAATAAGGTATATCGTCGATAAGCAGCTCAGGAAGCATGGCTTGAAACGAGTGGGGATGTCGGCCCACAGTCTGCGGCACACCGTTGGCCAGCTACTTTTAGAGGAAGGGGTTAGTCTGGAACACGTGCAGCAGCACCTGCGCCACGAAACGCTGGAAACCACTCAATTCTACACCAAGAAGAAAACGCGCAAGACGTATTTGGAGCAGATGCCCGATTAACTAAGTGTGCTGAAATAATGGGGTTCTTTGCAGAATCGTACGGCACTGGTAACTATCATTTTGTTAGCAACTTTGTGCGCTTATTAACTAGGGTTGAAAGTGCCCTGAAAGGCGGAAGTATTCGTAGCTGGTATAAACTAGTTTTTTTGCTCCACCAGGGCCGATCAAGGTAGATTGATCATTTTTTAATCTTGATGGATAGGAGTCGCTGTACATTAATGCGTACCTATAAATTACAAACGATGAAACAACTCGTATTTTTCTCGCTGGCCCTGTTGCTAGCCGTAGCCTGTAGCCGGGTGTCTATGCCGAAAACAAAACGCGTAGTCCTAACGGGAATAGATGCTTCTAAAAAACCAGGGGATGATTTTTTTAGCTACGCCAACGGCATATGGTATGATACCGCCCGCATACCGGCCACTCAGACAGGAGTAGGTACTTATTCATTTATGAATTATCCCCAGCGCATTCGGCTGCAAGGAATTCTGGACAGCATTTCGACAAGCCATAATTCGGCAGGGAGCATCGAAGAGAAGGTGGGCAATTTTTATGCGTCAGGCATGGACACAGTGGCTATTAACAACCGCGGGTATGAACCCATCAAGCCCCTGCTCGCCCGCATTGATGCCGTGACCGATGTTGCTTCATTGCTGAAACTGGTTGCTGAAGAACAAAAAGTTGGCGATGGGTCTATCATTGGTTTTCGCGTTGGACCCGATAACAAACAGAGTACAGTCAATATTGCTCAGCTTTATCAAACCGGAATCGGTTTGCCCGAAAGAGACTATTATGTTAAGACCGATTCGTCAACCCTCACCATTCAAAA
The DNA here is from genome assembly GCA_038327655.1 of Cytophagales bacterium. Taxonomy (GTDB): domain Bacteria; phylum Bacteroidota; class Bacteroidia; order Cytophagales; family Spirosomataceae; genus JBBQLG01. The sequence continues at coordinate 31,754 of JBBQLG010000041.1, read as the reverse complement.
AGCGTACAGGAAATACCTCAACAGTTTGTTTGCCTTGACAGGGGCTGATGCAACCACCGCCGAGAAAAATGCAGCCGTTGTCTATGACATTGAAAAACAATTGGCCACCGCCCACAAAACAAATATTGAACGCAGGGATGTTAAGGCTAACTACAATAAAATGGCGGTTGCTACCCTTGCCCAAAAACAGCCTACGTTGCGCTGGACAACCCTGTTGGCCGACTTAGGCGTACAGGTTGATTCCCTCAACGTAGCACAACCGGCTTATTATGACAAGCTGAATACACTCTTGGAATCGGCACCCATCCAGGATTGGAAAGTCTATTTAAAAGCGAATACGCTTACCCACTATTCGAATTTCTTAAGCCAGCCGTTTGTTGATGCTTCTTTTGCCTACACAAAAATTCTGACCGGACAAGCGGTCAAGAAAACACGGGCCGAAGAAATGACACAAGCCGTTGATAACTCGCTCGGAGATGCCCTGGCCCAGCTGTATGTAAAAAAATATTTTCCGGAAGCGGCTAAGAAACGAATGGCGGTATTGGTCGACAACCTGGAGAAAGCATTTGAAGCCCGTATCAACAAGCTGGATTGGATGAGCGATTCGACCAAGGCAAAGGCGAAAGAAAAACTGTATGCCTTCACGGAGAAAATTGGCTATCCTGATAAATGGAGAGATTACGCGAAAGTGGCCGTGAAACGAGATGCTTATTTTGAAAACCGTTTGTCGGTTGCTAAAAACGATTACCTCTACAACCTGGCTAAAGTGGGGCAGCTAGTCGATCGAACAGAATGGCATACGACTCCGCCAACGGTAACAGCCTATAATAATCCTCCGCTCAATGAAATTGTTTTTCCGGCTGGCATTTTACAACCTCCCTATTTCGATGTGAATGCCGATGATGCGCTGAACTATGGCGGTATCGGTATGGTGATCGGGCACGAAATCACGCACTCGTTTGACGATCAGGGAGCCCAATATGATAAAGTCGGCAATGTGACCAACTGGTGGACCAAAGGAGACTATGCCAAATTTAAAGCGAAAACCCAGCAGGTAATCGATCAATACAATTTGTTTACCGTACTCGATTCAGTACACGTAAAAGGGGCTTTAACAGTGGGTGAAAACACCGCCGACATTGCAGGGGTTGCCATTGCGTATGATGCCTTTAAATTGACCCAGCAGGGCGGTGCCACGTCTGGCAAAGATATCCTGAAATTGGATGGCTTTACACCCGATCAGCGTTTCTTTATCTCTATTGCCAGGATATGGCGGGTAAAAACAAGGGATGCTTTTATGGGTATGTATGTAAACACCAATCCGCACTCACCAGCCAAGTGGCGGGTGAACGGGCCGCTCATGAACTTCACGCCTTTTTACAAAGCCTTTAATGTGCGTCCTGGCGATAAAATGTATAAACCTGAACAGGAACGGATAACCGTCTGGTAAGAGTTGGCCTCTATGAAGCGAACAACTATGGTGCTCCCCATATTTAGGACTACTTGCTAAGTTGAATAATAGGCTAACTTTAGACCCGTATGACAGGCAAAACCAAACGCAAGTTTACTGCCGACTTCAAGCTGAAAGTCGTGCTCGAAGTCCTCAAAGAGAAGGACACACTGGCTACCATCAGCAATCGACACGAACTACATGGCACCGGCTACCCGGCCTAACCAGATCAGTGACTGGAAAAAGCAGTTTTCAGAATCGGCATCAGCCCCGTTTGAAGTCATTGGAAAAGCTGCCCCGACCCCGACCGAACCTGATGTGGCCCTACTGTATGAGCAAATCGGTAGTTTTCTATGCTCACGGGGTTTTCAGACAGTTTCTAAGCGTTGGGAAACTACACGAGTCATATCATTGCGATGGCGCATTGGTCTATCGGTTGGTAGGCTCTCGTGTCGATCACTATTTTCTGGTGAATGACGGCCCTGCCCGCCCGGTGCGGCTATGGTTCCGGGGAATGCGGTATCGGTCAGCTACTGATGCAATTACAGATCGGCCCTTGCCGATGAATCAGCCCGTCAGACTACCCGGTAACAGCATGCGGTGGCTTCGGTTTGCCCACTAAAACAGGTCAGAGCAACACAGATTTATCCACCCAAACGTGCTGATTTGGGGAAAAGAACGATAAACCCGTGTTTTATGAAGCCAATTCGCTACTTAGTTCACCGTCTCTGCTGCCTTGTCCTGCTCATTATGTCTATCGGCGGGGGGCAGTTAGCACAGGCACAGAACCGCACCCTAACGGGCCACATCACCGAAAATGACGACAGTAAGGGCCTCCCCGGCGTTAACGTGGTACTCAAAGGGACCGGCACCGGCACAACCTCTGATGCCGAGGGTAATTTCCGGCTGAGCGTTCCCAACGGAGCCAGTACGCTGGTATTTTCGTCAGTGGGGTATATTGCCCAGGAAATTACCATCGGCAACAGCAGCATGGTCAACATAAAGCTGCAAAACGATGCTCGTGCACTCAATGAGGTAGTTGTGGTAGGCTACGGCCAGAAAACAACCCGCAAACTAACCGAGTCCATCGGTACTGTACAGGCCCGCGACATCACGCGCTTGCCTGTATCGTCGCCAGAAGCCGCCATTCAGGGCCGGTTGTCGGGCGTGCAGATTAGCAACGTCGATGGTACACCCGGCGGGCCGGTCTCCATTCGTATTCGGGGCGTTAGCACGGTTGGCAACAACCAGCCGCTCTTTGTGGTAGATGGCGTACCCATCGGCGATGGCACCGGCAACCAGATAAACCCCGCCGACATTGAGAATATTTCCGTCCTAAAAGATGCCTCATCATCATCAATTTATGGACTGCGGGCAGCCAATGGGGTTGTATTGATCACGACCAAGCGCGGCAAACAGGGCAAACCCCGCGTCAACTTCGACGTGTATTCGGGCGTACAGAATTTCCCGAAATACTTCGATATGCTTAGTACCCGTGATTACATCGGACTGGCGAATGAAGCGACCGCAAATGCCAACGCACAGGCCGGGCTGAAACCGGGCGACAAGGACTTTCTGGTGCTTCACCCCGATTTGTTGCCCAACAGTAAATACCTCAACACGGATAACCGCGACATCTGGCGTGATGCCGTGGTGAACCGCAACACGCCCGTTCGCAACTACAATCTCTCGGTGTCGGGCGGAAACGAAAACTCCAACTATTTTATCTCGGCGGGCTATTTCAGCCAGCAGTCAACGGTGAAAAAATGGGACCTCGACCGCTATTCATTCCGGGTCAACAGCGATCACCACATCGGGAAGCGGCTGAAAGTAGGGCAGGCCCTAACGATTGCCTACAACGAAACCAATCGGGGCAGCAACGCCGGGGGCGACGGGTTTATCTACAGCAGTTCGGCTAATATGCCGCCGTTCTTCAATTATTTAGACATAAATAACTCTATTCCCAACAATCGCTATGGCTATTCGGGCAACGCGGGCGTAGCCGGGCTGATTATTCTGAACACGCCGGGCATCAACCAGGTTGTGAACAGCACCGACCGGAACATCCGGATTCTGGGAAATATCTACGCCGAACTCGAGATTATCAAAGGCTTGAAATACAGATCGGTAGCCGCCCTCGACTATGGCACCAGCCGCAATACCAGTTGGCAACCGGGCTACACAGCCGCCGAACTCGGTCAGGAGCGCAACACCAATTCCTACGGCGAATCGCGCGGGGAAGGCACCCAACAGGTGTTTACCAACACGCTCAACTACGACGGTACGTTTGGTGGTCACACCATCAATGCCATCGGCGGTATGGAATACCAACAGATTCGGGGTAACTCCCTCGGTTATTCAGGCTTTAACTTCCAGAGTACCGACCCTAATTTTTACCGGAGCATTCAAAATCAGCAGGGTAACTCCGATGGCAAAGGCGGGTTCGTGTTCCCCAATGCCTCAAGCGGGTTATCACAACGAGCCTACTTCGCTTACTTTGGCCGGGCCAGTTATGATTACCGAGACAAGTACTTAGTTACGTTCACGGCCCGTTACGATATGTCGTCGAACTTCGCGCCAGAAAACCGCGCCAAGCTGTTTCCGTCGGTGTCAGCAGCCTGGCGCATTTCCAACGAAGAATTCTTCAAGAACCACGTCCCCTTCATTACTGACCTGAAACTGCGTGGTAGTTGGGGGCAGTTAGGCAACGACCGGATCGGGCTTGATTTTCCCTACGTAGCCCGCGTTGTGCAGGCACCCTGGTACACGCTCGGTACGGGACAATCAACCCTGAAAGGGTCCGGCATTCCGGCCCTGATTAACCGCAACCTGCGCTGGGAAACTAATGAAAGCACTGATGTTGGCTTCGACGTAACGTTTTTTGGCAAGCTGAATCTGCTGGCGACGTACTATAACCGAAACACCAAAGATTTTCTGTACAGTTTGCCGGTCAATCTCTCGTCGGGTTTCGAGAACATTCCCGTCAATCTGGGGCAGGTAAACAACCGGGGTATTGAATTAGAAACGAGCTACCGGACGCGCATCGGCAAGAGAGCAACCATCGACTTTTTTGGTAACATCACCACCATCCGCAACCGCTTAGTGTCGCTGGCGCCGGATGTGCAGGAGTTTTCGAGTGGCGACTACCGCACGGCGGTAGGCTTCCCGATTGGCTATTTTTATGGCTACAGGGCAACGGGTATTTACCAGACCAACGCCAAGGCCGATGCTGCCCTGCCCGACGTGACGATAAATAAACGCAAGCCAGTGGCGGGAGATCTGATTTTTGAGGATAATAACGGGCCGGGTAAAGATGGGCAGCAGTTCAGCGGCACCCCCGACGGGCAGATTACGGTGGGAGACCGGACATACCTCGGCAAGACCATCCCCGATTTTTTCTACGGGTTCGGGGCCAATGCCACCTTCGCCGGTTTCGACCTCAATATTTTGTTTCAGGGCGTGTCGGGCAACAGCCTGTATAACCAGTTTCGGCGGGGAGCCGAGAGTTTGACGGGTGGCGGGCGCAACGCCTTAGCCAGTGTGAGTGATCGCTGGACGGGCGATGGAACGAGCAACACCATGCCTCGCGCCACCGCGCGCGACCTGAACGACAACAACCGGTTTTCGAGCCGCTGGGTAGAAAGTGGTAGTTTTCTACGCTTCAAAAACATTCAGGTCGGCTACACGCTGCCCCGCGTCGTGCTGGATAAAATCAAGGTTTTTCAGGGTGCGCGGGTCTATGTGGCCGCTACCAACCTGTTCCGCATCACCAAATACAGCGGCTTGGACCCCGAAGTGGTCAGCTACGGCAATGCCTCCTCGCAGCTCTTCGCTGGGTCCGACCCGTCCAATATTCCACAGCCGGTTACGGTACAAATCGGTGCAAACCTGTCTTTCTAAGCCCATTCTAATGAAAAAGCAAATTATACTCAGTGGCCTGACCGTGTTGCTCATGGTAGCAACCTTTACCCAGTGCGAAAAAAAATTAGACCTTACTCCGCTGGGGGTGCTGGACGAAAAAACGTTTTACCAGACCGAAGACGATTTTAAAGGGGCGGTGCTGCTCAGTTATTCGTCGCTGCTGAACTATACCTTCGAGCAGTTCGATGGGGGCGGCTGGTTTCAGGGCGTACTTATGCCCGACGACGACGCAACCTCGCCCAACAACTCGCCCAACAACCGCGATGAATTTAACTGGACCGTGACCGACGGGCAGTGGCGGGCCTTGTGGCAAACGACCTATAAAGGTGTTCAGCGGGCCAACACCATTCTGGAAAAACTGCCTGCTGCCACCAGCCTCGCTGCCGATAAGAAAAAAGTATTCGACGGGGAAGCGCGATTTTTGCGGGCCTACTACAACTTTTTTCTGGCGATTCAGTTCGGTACACCCCCGTTAATTACCAAAACAGCCACCAGCTTAGACCAGACCCGCTCCGAAAATTCGAAACCCGGTGAACTCTGGGACGCGGTTATTACCGACTTGAAAACAGCCCGCGATGCGCTGCCCGAAAAATGGGATGACGGCAACGCGGGCCGGGCTACCAAAGGAGCGGCTTCGGCTCTGCTGGGCAAGGCACTGCTCTACAGGGCGCAGTGGGACAATAAACCCACGCTCTATACCGACGCTGCCACCGAGCTACAGAGTTTGGTGGGCAAATACGTGCTGACCAAAAACTTCATGGACAATTTTACGCCCACCACCGAGAACAACCCGGAGTCGATCTTTGAAATTCAGATGGGCATTGGCGGCTTCAACCCCTGGCTCCCGGCCGATTTTAATTTCAGCGCGGGTGGGGCCGACGTGGCAGCGGGTACGGCCCGGTTGATCTATTTCCGGGCTTCCTGTGGTCCCAATGGAATCTGCGCGCCGGGGTCCAATGCCCAGGGATATGGGCAGATTGAGATGACAACGGGGATTCAACGCGAGTTTGAAAAAGGCGACCCGCGCCGACCCGCAACGCTGTTTATCGACGGCGATACCTACGACACAGGCGACAATGCCGACGGTTCCAAAAAGTACGTGTATAAAACCGCCTTTGCCGCTACCGGCTCATCGCCCGCCAAGTACGTTCGGAAAGATAATAACATCGATTTTCGGTCTCCACTGAGCGTAAACAACGAACGTGTGATTCGCTACGCCGATGTGCTGCTGATGCTGGCCGAGTGCAAAATTCTGGGGCCGACCAAAGACCTCGCCGGGGCTGCCGCGCTTATCAATCAGGTACGTCGGAGGGCCGATCCGACTGGTTTGGTATTGCCCGACGTGAAGGTTGGTACCGAAGCGGAACAGTTCACCGCCCTGCGCCACGAACGCCGGGTCGAACTGGCCCTCGAAAGCCACCGCTACAACGACCTCGTGCGCTGGCACCGGGCCGGTAAAATCGACATAAAAAAAGATATTGATTTTGGCCGAACAGCTGCCAACGCCAACTGGTCAGTCAAAAACCTGCTGAAACCCATTCCGCAAAGCGAGCGAGATTTAAACTCAGCACTTGTACAGAATCCTGGGTATTGAGTTACTAATACGACTTATCGTTCATCATAGTTTAATAGAGTGTTTACAAACAGCCCGGCATCGGGCTGTTTGTTTAAGTAGCTGGCTGGTAACGCATCTTGATAGTTTTTGTGCTATTATTTGGTGAAATTATCCAGTTAGAGTAGGCCGCGATGTGTCACATTTGTATCACTTTATCGGGAAAAAATAATTGAAAATGAACCGTAAAGCCAGGCGCAGTTTTTTAGTGCGTTGGGTAGAGCCGCTGGCCTTGCTGTTGCTTTTTGGTCTGTTGCTGGCCTGGCTGGTGCTGGTGCTGCCCCGGTAAGAGAAGACTCGATTCTACTCTGAACGGATACATTATGAACATGGTTCTCTGCCCCTCCGACCGCACCCGGTCGCCAAAATACCTGCAAGTCGTACAGGCCATTGTCCGCGACATCGAAGGCGGCACCCTGCGGTTAGGCGACCGGCTACCCTCCATCAACGATGCCTGCGCCGAGTGGTACCTGTCGAAAGATTCGGTAAAACGGGCCTACGAAACCCTATATCAATTGGGGTTGATTACGTCGGTCAACCGAAAGGGCTATTTTGTGGCCGGGCAGGCCAACCGCCGGGCGTTGCGGGTGCTGATTGTGGCCGGGCAGTTGACCGAAAGCGTGAAACAACTCCATGATGCCATTGCCGACAGTCTGGGCCGCGAGGCCGTACTGGACGTGTGCAGTTACAACTACCGGCAGCAGCTACTGTGTCAGGTGATTGACCGGCACCTCGGCGATTATCATTATTTTGTGCTGATGCCACACCTGATCGGGCAGAACCCAGCCACGCTGCAATGCCTGCGAAACGTGCCGGGGCAGCAACTGATTTTGATGGGGAGTCAGTGGCAGTCGGTCTTGCAACACGGCCACCAGCTCCGTTACGGGGGCGAGCAGGCTCTTTTCGATGCCTTGCAGAACCAGTTACTGCCCCTCCGCAAATACGCCCGGCTGAATCTGGTGCTGTCGGAACACGATTGTTTCGATGCCGATTCGATTCGGGGGTTCCAGCGTTTCTGCACACAATACGGTTTTGATTTTCAATTAATGGACGACCTAACCGTTGCCGATATTGAGCCGCAACATGCTTATTTCGTGGCCAATAGCCATCAGCTTATCTTACTGGTTGAGTATAGTCAGCAACATGGCCTGACGCTGGGCAAACAGTTGGGGGTGGTCAGTTTTGTGGAAAATGAATACACGCGGTTGCTGGCGGGTGGCGTATCAGTGATTGCCAATCCCTCGGTTGAAGCAGGTCAGCTGATTGCCCGCATCCTGACCAACCCGACAGAACCCCTATCCCCATACGAGGGCACAACAAACCCAAAACCAGCAGGTGTTAGTGTACCCTACAGTCGACCCTATTCGCTGCCGATGAACCTGCACATTCGGGCATCCTGCTAATCACGGCTCTCCTATGCAAACCAACTTGACGCTGAAAAGCCAGTACTGGCTCTGCCTAACAGTCTATGCGCTGCTGGGATGGGGTTGCCAGCCAACCCCATCCCAGCTCTTTCGGGCCAGGCCGTCGTCAGAAACGGGCATTACGTTTGCCAACCGGCTCACCGAAACCGATTCCCTTAACGCCCTCACCTACGAGTATATGTACAACGGGGCAGGCATCGGTGCTGGTGATTTCAACAACGACGGGCTGACCGATCTCTACTTCGCTGGCAATCAGGTGTCGAGCAGGTTATACCTCAATAGAGGTCAGTTTCGGTTTGACGACATTACCGAAAAATCCGGCACTGGTACGGATGTATGGTGCACGGGAGTGAGTGTGGCCGATGTGAATCAGGATGGCTGGATGGACATTTACGTGTGCGTTGCCGGCCCCGCCAAAGACACCACCCGCCGGGCCAACAAGCTCTTTATCAACAACGGCTCCACGTCCGATCACCGCCCGACGTTCACCGAAAGGGCGGCCGACTACGGGCTGGCTGACATGGGATATAGCACCCAGGCCGCGTTTTTTGATTACGACCGCGACGGCGACCTCGATTGCTACGTGCTAACCAACGCCCTCGAAAGCATCAATCGCAACACCCTGCGCCCTAAACGGCTGAACGGCGAAGCTCCCAGCACCGACCGGCTGTATCGGAATGAGGGGTCGGCACGCTTCAAAAATGTTTCGCGCGAGGAAGGTATTCTGGCCGAAGGATACGGGCTTGGGTTGTGCATCAGCGACCTCAACAACGATGGCTGGCCGGATATTTACTGCGCCGATGATTTTTTGTCGAACGACCTGATCTGGATGAATCAGAAGGGGCAGCACCAGGGCGGCCCGGCGTTTGTGAACCGGGCGGGGGCCATGCTTAAACACCAGACCCACAACGGGATGGGCGTTGACGTGGCCGACATAAACAACGATGCCCGCCCCGATATCATGGTGCTGGATATGCTTCCCGAAGGCAACCAACGTCAGAAAATGATGCTGCCCGGCTCGAATTACAATCGGTTTCAGATGGACCTGCAACAGGGCTACGAACCGCAGTATATGCGGAACACGCTGCAACTGAACCGGGGCTGCAACCCCGCCGGGGAGGTTTGTTTCAGCGAAATCGGGCAGTTGGCCGGAGTCAGCAAAACCGACTGGAGCTGGGCACCGCTGCTGGCTGACTTAGACAACGATGGCCATAAAGACCTCTACATCACCAACGGCTACCGGCGCGACGTGACCAACCTCGATTTCATCGTGTTCAACCACGAACAGGCTTCGTTTGGCACCGCCGAAGCCCAGATGAAACAGGCCCGAGCCGAACTCAACCGCCTGCCCCAAATCAGCCTGCCAAATTACGCCTACCGAAACCGCAATGGCGAGCCTGAAGGAGGCCTGCAGATGGAAGACGTATCGGCCCGGTGGGGACTCAACCAGCCGGGCTATTCCAACGGGGCGGTTTATGCCGACCTCGACAATGACGGTGACCTCGACCTGGTCACCAACAACATCGACGATGAAGCCTTCGTGCTGGAAAACCGCCTGAACCAGCGTGAAATACCCCCACACTGGCTACGGCTGGCGATTGCGCCCGTCCCGGGTTTGCCTGTTGTGCAGGGTACGAAGGTGTGGCTCTATGCGGCCGGGCAAGTACAGATGCAGGAACTGTCGCCCGTGCGGGGCTACGTGTCAACGGTTGAACAGGGGCTACATTTCGGGCTGGGCGGGGCCACCCGCTTCGATTCGCTCATGATCCGATACCCTAACGGGCAACGGCAACGGCTCGCCGGTGGCCCCGCCAACCAACGGCTGACCGTAGCCTACCAACCCGCCGGATTGTGGCAACCCGCGCCTGAACCAACCCCGCTTTTTACCCAAGAACTACCCGCCCAAACCGGGCTGAAGGTCGTGCATCAGGTATCGGGTTTTGTTGATTTTAACCGGACACCGCTGTTGCCGCACCAGTATTCGCGCAACGGGCCGGGGCTGGCTACCGGCGATGCCGATGGCAACGGGCTGGCTGATGTGTTTGTGGGTGGTGGTGCCGGAAAACCCGCCCAACTGTGCCTGCAACAACCGAATGGCCGGTTTACGATGGCAATCTTGCCCGACACCAGCCCCGCCGACGATATGGGCGCGTTGTTTTTCGATGCTGATGGCGATGGCGACCAGGATTTATACGTCGTCAGTGGAGGAAGTCAGTCCGAAGGCGCGTCGGCCACCTATCAGGATCGGTTATACGTGAACGCCGGGCGCGGGCGGTTAACGCTGCCGCCGGGCCGGTTGCCCGCCATCCGGTCGAGCGGGTCGTGCGTGGTGGCGGCTGACATAGACCACGACGGTGATCTGGACCTGTTTCGGGGGGGACGCGTGGTGCCGGGGCAGTATCCCAAACCCGCCGACAGCTACCTCCTCCGCAATGATGGCGGCACCTTTCACGACCTAACCGATCAGCTTGCGCCGGGGCTTCGGCAGGTGGGTATGGTGACGGCGGCTCTCTGGACCGACACCAACAATGACGGTCAGACCGACCTGTTGCTCGTTGGCGAATGGATGCCGCCCACTATTTTTGCGGCCAAGGGTGGAAAATTCGTCTATTCAACCATTCCGTCATTTGCCCAATGCACCGGCTGGTGGAACACGGTGGCTGGCGCGGATTTCGATGGCGATGGCGATCAGGATTACGTGCTGGGCAACCTCGGCCTGAACGCCAAATTCCGGGCATCGGTGGCCGAGCCGGTGCGCGTTTTTGCCGATGACTTCGATCATAACGGCACCTACGACCCCGTGTTGACGTTTTTTCTAAACCACCAGCATGTACCCGTTCCCCAGCGCGACGTGCTGATGGCGCAGATACCGAGCATCAAAAAGCGGTTTCCGACCTATCAAGATTACGCCAGTCGGCTGTTTGAGAATACGTTTACGGAGGAAGAACAGGCCAACGCACTCAAGCGCGAAGCCACGCAGTTGGCGAGTTGCTACGTCGAAAACATGGGGAACAACCAGTTCATTGTCAAACCGCTACCCATCGAAGCACAATTTTCGCCTGTTTTTGGGATCGTAATCAGTGATTTCACTGGCGACGGGCAAACAGACTTGTTGCTGGCGGGTAATTCCTACGCATCAGAAACCATTGGTGGCTGGTACGATGCGGGCAAAGGGCTGTTGCTGGCCGGTAACGGAAAAGGCCACTTCCGAACCGTTCAACACGCCGGACTCGCCTTTGACCAAGATGCCAAAGCCATGACTACCCTACACCGGCCCGACGGCACTACTTGGATACTGGTGGCAAACAACAACGGCCCGTTGCAGGTGATGCAGCCCCGGTTTTGCCCGCCTGTCAGGCCGTTGTCGGGGCGAACCGCAATCGGCTCCGGTACTCGCCCGGGGGACAACCATATTCTTTTCGGAAAACGCGAATAAAGTAATTTGGGTCGCTGAACCCAACGGCGTAAGCCACCTCGCTTACTTGCATCCCGCCCGCTTCGAGCAGGTGTACGGCTCGTTGCAGGCGGAGCATCCTGATGAGGTCGCTGGCACTTTTTCCAGCCAGTGCTTTCAGTTTTCGGTGCAACTGGGTAGTACTCATGCCTACTTCACGCTCTACTTTTTCGCTGTCCAATTCCGGGTCGGCCAAATGCAGGTTGATGTAGTCGAGCAGCTTTTTCAGGAATGCTTCCTCGCCCGACGTGATAATAATATCAGCGGGTTTGAGGTAAACTAACCGGGCAAACGTATCGCGCAAAGACTGTCGGCTCCGAATCAGGTTCCGCACGCGGGTTTGCAACAAATTGACGTTGAATGGCTTGGTTACGTAATCGTCGGCTCCGCTGTCGTAGCCCAGTACCTTGCTATCGGTGCCGGAACGCGACGTGAGCAGAACAAACGGCACGTGACTGGTGATTGGCTGGGTTTTCAGGGCGTGGCAAAGTTCCAAACCGTCCATGTCGGGCATGAGCCAGTCGCTCACCACCAGATCGGGAACGGTTTGCCCGGCTATGTGCAAAGCCTCGCGCCCGTTGGCGGCCAGCAACACGCGGTAGGCGGGCCGGAAACAATTGGCTAAATAGGCCCGCAACTCGTCGTGGTCTTCTACCACCAGCAGCAGTGGCCGGGCTTCGTCAGAAAGGGTGTCGGCGGGTTGGTCCTTCGGTTCGGGCAGGTCGGCAAGGGTTTCCATCAGCACATCCGGCACATCGGCCCGGTTCGAGAGCCAGGCCGCCGGGAAAGCGGCTTCGGCAACGGGTAACGTCAGGGTAAAGACGGTTCCTGTACCGGGCTGGCTCGTGGCCTGAATCTGACCCTGGTGCAGTTCGACTAATTCGCGGGTGAGGGCCAGACCAATTCCGGACCCCACTTTTTTGGCTTGTTCCTGCCCGTCAACTTGATAAAATCGGTCGAAGATATGACTCAGGTGTTTATCAGAAATACCGACCCCGGTATCGGCGACAACCACCTGAAACCGGGGTTCAGTGGCGGCATCTAACACAACGCAACGAACCGATACGCTCCCGCCAGTCACGGTGAATTTCAGGGCATTCGCCAACAGATTATACAAAGCTTTTTCCAGAATGTCCACATCGAAGAAAGCCATGTACTCGGCTGGCGTGGTGTCCACCGTGAGTGCGATGCGTCGCTGATTGGCCAAGGGCTGAAACGAGTCGGTTACTTCCCGCACAAACTGCATCACCTCGTGGCGGCTGATATCGGGCCGGAGTGTCCTGGACTCTAATTTCGACAGGTCGAGGAGTTGATTGATGAGCCGTAGCAGTCGGTTGGCGTTGTGGTGCATGGTGCGGAGATGAACCCGGCAGGCATCTACCGGCAGCGTTGCTAGCAGTTGCTCCAATGGCGACAGAATCAGGGTTAGGGGGGTACGGAATTCGTGGGAGATATTCGTAAAAAAAACGGAACGAACGCGGTCGAGTTCGCGGGCTTTTTCGGCTTCTAGGTGTTCTAAGCGCAGCTCGGTTCTGTAGCGTTCGCGCACCTGAATCACCCGCCGAATCAGGGCCAGCAGTCCTGCCACCAGCAACGCATACAGGGCATAGGCCCAGCCCGTCCGAAACCAGGGCGCCAATACAGTTAGCGTAACGGTTGCTTCGGGTGCGTGGCTAAACTCGTCCGTGAGCGAAGCTCGCACCCGAAACCGATACGTGCCGGGGCTGAGATTGGTGTAGGTCGCCGACCGCTGATTACCGACGTAATTCCATTGACCCTCAAACGGTTCGAGCCGATACGCATACCGGATATTGCGGTGGGCGCGAAACAATACTGCGCCAAAATCGAGCGTAAACACGGACTGATCGGGTTGCAGGGTCAGGGTTTTCGTGTCGGTCATGGCGCGGCTCAGGGGCGCGTCGATACTACCCGGTACAACGGGACGGTTGAAGACCTTCATCCCCGTCAGGTAGACCGGAAAATCCGGCTGGGATTGCTCAACCCGATTGGGATGGAAAACGGCCAGGCCGTGTTTGGTGCCAAAAAAAAGCGTTCCGTCGGCAGTCTGACTCGCGGCCCCCATCGTAAAGTCGTTACCCGGCAATCCGTCTTCCTGGCGGTATGTTCTGACAATTTTTCCCTGCTCGTTCATGCGGCAAAGCCCGCCGTTGGTAGCGATCCAGAGGTTGCCCCGTTTGTCTTGCCGGATGCTCATAATGGCATCGTTGGGCAACCCATTGTCGGTCGTAATCAGGTCGAACTGTCGGCGGACTTTGTCGAAGCGATACAGCCCGCCCGACGTACCGACCCAGAGCCTACCGCGCCGATCCTCGAACAGGCAGGTTACGTGTCCGTCGTGCAGCGCGCCGGGCCTACGAGTGCAGGGATGGCGATAAACCTGTTTGGTTGGCCGCTGCCCGGTTGGCCGCTGCCATTCGAGAAGACCATCGGCAAACGTACCAATCCAAACAGTGTGGTCGGTGGTTTCGAGCAGGGCTGTATAGCCCGGTTCAGGAAGCCCCCGCACCGCCGTGTACTGCCATGTGTTGAGGTCGATCTGCCCAATGACACTTTGCCGCCCTATTACCCAGGCGTTGGTAGAATCGCCCACAACCGGAGCCAGTTGTACTAATTGCATGTTGGGCAGGTGGCGGATGACCCGCGCGGTTTCCGGGTTCAGCACATCCGTTCCCTTGTTCCAGATGCTGACCAACAGTGCTTTATCCGACAAGTAGCTTAGGTACGTTACGTCATTACCTGCTATGGACTGGTCGTTACCGGGATAATGCCGGTAATGCCGGTAGGTGTTCGTTGGGCGGTTGAGGCAGGTTAATCCGTTTGTACTGCCGATCCAGGCATTGCCTTGTTTGTCAGTCGCTACGGCGGCCACGCTGGGGGTCAGCAGGCTATTTGGCTCTCTCGGCTGGTAAACATACCGGGCAAACGGCTCCGACTGAGCAAACCACACATCAAGGCCATTTTCCCAGGTACCGACCCAGATGTTGCCCTGGCGGTCGCCCTGCACACAGGCCGTTGCGTGGGTGCTGAGACTGCGCTGATTGGCGGGTTCGGCCCGAAAATGTACAGTTTGGGCTGGGTTGGCCGGGTCATACACCAGCACTCCGTCGTCGGTGCCGAGCCAGAGCCGCCCGGTTTTGTCTTCGTACAGGCTGCGAATGAGGTTGGCACCTTCCCAAACGGTGGGCGTATAGAGTACCGACACGAATGTTTGCCGCCTGGCATCGAACCGAAACAACCCTCGGCCCTGCGTCCCGACCCAAACCGTACCCCGGCTATCGCGGAGCAGGGCCATCACCATGCGGGTATTTGACCCGTTAGAGAGGGGTAGCCGGAAGGAGCGGATCGTGTTGTCGGCGGTCCGTAGCTGCGACACCGTTCCGTCTGAGAACCCCATCCAGAGGTGGCCTTTGCCATCGGTACAGAGCCGTTCGGGTACGGTTCTAGTGGGCAGTAGGGTAATTTTATCCGTAGCGGGGTCAATGCGAAACAGCCCCTGTCCACGCATGGCGGCCCAGATGGTGCCATCCGTCTCCTGCGTCAGGGCCGTAATGGCCACTGTAGCCAGACCGCCCGCCACGCGCTCAAATTGCATCCCCGTCGAATCGAGACGGTTCAGCCCGCCCGAACGGGTGCCAACCCAGAGCCGGTGCCGCCGGTCTTCGAGCAGGCAGGTTACTTCGTTACTGCTTAGGCTCCGGTTGTCTTTGGGGTTGTGCCGATAGACGGTGAACGTTTGCCCGTCGTAGCGATTCAGTCCGTCGCCGGTCGCTAACCACAAAAACCCGTTGTGATCCTGTAAAATAGCCGACACCGTTCCGTGCGAGAGGCCATTGAGCGTAGTCAGGTGCTGAAACGATACCTGCGCCTGAACACGAACCGATACTGCCCAGACTAACCAGCCAACCAGCAAGAGCCAGCGCAATCTGTAGGGTGATCCGATAAGTACGTTCATACACAAGCCTGGTAAAACACTATTTACGCTGCAATTTGCCTTTTTTTTCTGAACTATGCACATTGCTCAACCGGGTCAGGCCAACCCAGTTCCAATGGGTAGATTACGTTCCTTTGAGGGTTTAAACCCAGTGCTTCTTTCTTGGTTATGCCCCTGCTGGATCGGTGTTGTCTATTTTTTCTGTTGACCGGGCTGCTACTTGGCCCCCTGCCCGGCAGTAGGGCGCAACAAAGCCCGGTACGCGTAACAGTAAACCCCGCCCATACGCATCAGACCATCGAAGGCTTCGGCTCCTGCATTATCGACTTTACCGACTCACCCGCCTTCTATGCCGATTCCGCCTGGCACGATACTATTGTCAACGATCTGGGAATGAGCATTCTGCGCATGTCTATCCCGCAGGAACTCGAAGCTATCAACGACGATAATGACCCTGACCATTTCGAGTGGGAAAACTTTGCTATGCACTTCATGGAGTGCCGAATGCGGTTTGCCCAGGCCCTGAAAAAGCGGGGTGTTACCCGGTTTATTGCCGCTACTTGGTCGCCCCCGGCTTTTACCAAAACCCACCGTGCCACCGTGCAGGGAGGGCATCTGCGGGCCGATATGTACGCCGAATACGCCGAAAATATGGCCGCATTCATTATTGCTGCCAAACAGAATTACGGCATTGACATCGGGTCTATCAGTATTCAAAACGAGCTGTTATTTATCGAGCCGTATAAGTCCTGCCTCTACAACCCGCAGCAGGTGCGTGAAGCGGTTCGGGCGTTGATGCGGAAGTTCAAACGCGAAGGCATCACCACCCAAATTCACCTGCCCGAAGACATGATGTCTTCGGGTCGAATGTTGACCAACATCGGCCCCACAATGGCCGATCCCGAAACGCGGCATTTTCCGGGCCATTTCGCCACCCACCGCCAGGACGAATTGGCGGGCGTAACAAAATGGCACGAAGCCACGAAACAGTATGGTCGTCAGACGTGGATGACCGAAACCTCCGGCCACGATCAGACCTGGGCGGGTGCCCTGAAAATGGCGGGCGATATGCACGATTACCTCGTGGGCGGCAACATGAGTGCATGGCTTTACTGGCAAATCGCCGAACCCCACAGTGTGTTTGCTCTCATGGACAGCACCCGAACTTCGCCCAAATATTTTGCGGCCAAGCACTTTTATCGCTATATCCGGCCCGGTGCCGTTCGGGTTGAAAGCACGTCTACGAACCCCGATGTGCTGTCTTCGGCTTTTCGGCACGATGTCGATGGTACACTCACGACGGTATTGATTAACCGAAGTGACGCACCACAAACGGTTCAGGTAACTATTGACGGTGAGAACCAGCCGAAAATGTACCAAATTTTACGCTCCACCGAAACTGAAGGATGCGCTCCTCTGGGCGTGCTCAGCCTGAATCAGCCAACGCTTTTGCTGCCGCCCCGGAGCATCGTGACGCTGGTTGGACAAGGAAAACCAGATGCGTTGGCCAACCGAACCGACTGGCCGGAAGCCTGGAAATCACCGGTTTCTGGCAAAAATGGTACGGTTGAAAATTCCAGCATGGGCGAAGGATTCGGGATCAACCGAGTATCGGAGCGACCCAACATGACCGCGCTCCGGGCTGAAATCGATAAGGGCAATCTGAACAAAACCCTTGCCAACGGCTGGACAGTCCTGCACTCGGCCCTGCTCGGCGGCAATTATGAAGCGGTAGAAACGCTGCTGGCGGCTGGCGCGGACGTGAACCACCCCGCCAACGATGGCTGGACTCCGCTGCATATGGCTGCCAGTACGTTTGTGGGTAACATTGACCATGAGAATAAGGGCGTTACGCGCTCTAAATATGACCTCTTCCGGCTTATCATGGGTAAAAAACCGGACGTGAATGCCCGCACCCGCGATGGCTGGACACCGCTTCATGCGGCAGTTGCCAACGCCCACACTGCCTGGCGGCAGCAGGAACAGCACTCGCTCGACCGTATCCGGGATTTACTTAAAGCGGGGAGTCAACTCGAAGCCCGCGACCAAAACAAACGAACACCCCTGCACTGGGCCGCGTGGCAGGGATACTCGCGGTTCACCGATGCCCTGAACGTGTCGGATGAGGTGGTGCGGGTGCTGATTGATGCGAAAGCAGACCTGAACGCGGTGGACAATACCGGACGAACACCCCTGCACTATGCCGCAGAAATGGGCTACGACCCGATTGTGGCGGCCTTGGTGCGGGCCGGAGCCAGCCAAACCGTCAGAGACAACACCGGAAAAACACCCGCCCAACTCGCCGAAATTCGTCAACTAAACAGTACCGTAGCCACGTTGCAAACGGGAAAAACGGCGGTTTCGACCCCTCAAAAAGGGCAAGCCGAGACTGGAACGGGCAAATTGGGCAAAGAACTGATACGGGCTGCTTCAACAGGTAATCTGTTGGTCGTGACCGAATTACTTTCTCAAAAAGCCGACGTGTTTTACCGCGACAGCGACGGCTTCCGGGCAATCGACCGTGCCCGCGACAACGGCCACCGCACCATTGTGACGTTGTTGCAGGAAGCCGAGAAAGCGAAGAAATAGATGATTTAATCTTTTACAAACCCTTGAAAACGAGCCTGTTTCTACTGACGTTCCTGCCATGGCTGAATCTGACTGGCTATACCGGCCCGCCTGTTTACAATGTGCGGGACTACGGAGCCACCGGCCAGAAAAGCGACAACGCGACCGAATCCATTGCCCAAGCTATTGCAGCCGCCCGAACAACAAATGGGGGCGTGGTGCAGATACCTTCCGGCAACTACACTTGCCTGCACATTGACCTGTACGACAATATTACTCTCCAGATTGACGCGGGGGCCGTGGTGTTCGTTGATGTGGCCAACCCGGCTTTCATCAATAACAGCGGGTTTATTTACGCCGAAGGAGCCAACAACGTTACCATTCGGGGCCAGGGCCGGATTGACGGGCAGGCCACCTACCAATGGGCCGATTACACCACAACCGATGCCGAAATCGAGCCTGAAGTAGCCATTGCCCGGAAAGCGGGGGTAGAAATGAAGCGCAGCTACCGCACGGGCAAAGCGGCTTATACGCTGCTGTTCAGAGAATGCGAAGACGTAGTAGTTGAAGGTGTTATGCTCATGAACAGTTCGCTGTGGGCCGCCCGCCTTTGGGGTTGTAACCGCGTCCGGTTTCAGGAGGTAGTGATTACGTCAGATTTGACGATGGGCATAAACTCGGACGGTATTGACCTCGACGGTACGTCCAACGCTCACATCAGCGGCTGCACCATCTCGACCGGCGACGATGCCATTTGCCTGAAAACGGGCCGCTGGAGCAGTCGCGATGAGAAGATATACCCTACCGAGAACATCATCGTTGCCGACTGCATCCTGACGAGTTCATCGGCGGCACTTAAAATTGGCTCGGAGACGCTGGCTCCTGTTCGTCACGTCTTATTTACCAACTGCATAATTCGGAATGCGAACCGGGGCATCAGCATCAACGTGCAGGACGGAGCCACCATTAGCGACGTAACGTTCAGCAACCTCACGATGGACCTCCAGCGCAGGCACTGGAACTGGTGGGGGAGTGCCGAAGCGTTTTACTTCGTCCTCAAAAAGCGAACGCCCACCTCGCCCGTCGGTGCCATCCGAAACATCACCATCGACAACGTTACGGCCTACGCCCAGGGAACCAGCCGGGCCATCACGACGGTGGATAAACCCATCGAAAACCTGCGCATCCGCAACCTGCAACTCTTCATCGACCCCGAAGCCACCCCCGACAAACGCACCGCCGACGCGCTGTTGTTTTCCGGGGTCGATGGCCTGGTGCTGGACAATGTGTCGGTGCATTGGAATGAACAAAAATTAGAACCGGCCTGGCAGAGCGGGCTGGTATTCAGCAATGTGAACAACTTTCAGCTTCGGCAGATTTCAGCGCGGCAGGGGCAGAAATCATCCGGTCGGCCTGCCATTTCACTCACCGATTGCACGAATGGCATCATTTCTGAATGCCTGGCTCAACCCGGCACCGGCACGTTTTTGAACATCACCGGAGCAAACACCCGTGATTTGACTGTCCATACCAATTCTCTCAAAAATGCCCGCATTCCGTTGGCCCTCGATAAAACCATTCCAAAAAATACAGTCCTCTACAAACCCTTCCCATGACAAACTCTCGTCGACAATTTCTACAGCAATCCGTTCAGCTTGCCGCCGGGGTCACACTGCCCGCTCAACTACTGGCTAATCCATCGCACCTTCCGATTCGTTCCGCTGCCGATACGATTTCGGTGGCCCTGATCGGGTGCAACAGCATGGGTTGGGCCGATCTGACTTCCATGATTAAACATCCAGGCGTTCGTTGCGTAGGTCTGTGCGACGTGGACCAGAACGTGCTGACGCGTCGGGCTGCCGACCTGGGAAAAATAACCGGTACACTGGCGGGTAGCCCAAAACCAATTTTGTACAGCGACTTTCGGAAGGTGCTCGAAAACAAGGACATAGACGCGGTTATCATCGGAACGCCCGACCACTGGCACTGTCTGCCTACGGTGATGGCGTGTCAGGCCGGGAAGGATGTATACGTCGAGAAACCACTGGCAAACTCTATTGAGGAGTGCAACCTGATGGTTGCTGCCGCCCAGAAGCACAACCGCGTGGTGCAGGTGGGACAGTGGCAGCGGAGCGGGGGCCATTGGAAAGCCGCCATCGACCACGTGCAATCGGGTAAAATCGGGACGGTTCGGACGGTGAAAACGTGGGCCTATATGCCCTACGGAAAGACGTTTCCGGTGCTGCCCGATGAGCCGGTTCCGGCAGGCGTTGATTACGAAATGTGGCTCGGCCCGGCCCCGGAGCGGCCTTTCAATAAAAACCGGTTTCATGGCAGCTTTCGGTATTTCTGGGATTATGCCGGGGGCCTGATGACCGACTGGGGTGCCCACATGATCGACATGGCACTCTGGGGCATGAATGTGACGACACCCAAATCGGTGGTGGCTCTGGGCGGGCGGTTTGGTTTTCCTGACCACGCGGGCGAAACCCCCGACACCATGCAGGTACTGTACGATTTCGGCGCGTTCACCCTGCAATGGGAACAGGCCATCGGCATAGCGCGGGGACCCTACGACCGTGAGCATGGCGTGGCGTTCATTGGTAACCTCGGTACGGTCGTGGTTGACCGCGAGGGTTGGGAACTGTTGCCCGAAGCCGAAAAAGGCCAATACCTGACACCGGCCATGCCACGTCACCCCCGATACGGCAATGACCTCGATAAGCATACGCTCAACTTCGTGGAGTGCATCCGCAGTCGGCAGCAACCCAACGCGCCGGTCGAAGTGGGCCGCAACGTGGCTCTGAACGCGCAACTGGGCAATATGGCGTACCGATTGGGGAGAAAAATACTTTGGGATGAAACGACGCAAACCGTTCGTAGTGACGACAAGGCCAACGACCTCGTGAAGGCGCATTATCGCAGCCCCTGGAAACTGCCGACCGTATAAATCAATGATTATGAACCGAATACTGGTTGTGTTTTTTAGTATCGCAGTACCTTTCGCCGGTTTTTCCCAGCAAAAACCCATGCGACTCTGGTTTACGAAACCGGCCTACCAGCCCGCCGTTTTCAGTTACCAGGCCCCGGAGTTTACCAATTCATTTCGCTTTGAGAAACGCGGTTGGGTGGAGGCTCTGCCCGTCGGCAATGGTCGGCTTGGGGCAATGGTCTTTGGCGGGGTGCTGCGCGAACGGATTCAGCTCAACGAAGAAAGTCTGTGGGATGGTTACCGCCGAAATACCAATAATCCGGGTGCAGCTCAGGCACTGCCCGAAGTGCAGCGGTTGATGTTTGCCGGAAAAAACGACGAAGCGGAACAGTTGGCGGCCCAAACCCTCATGGGCCAACCGCTCACCATTCGACCGTACCAACCCCTCGGCGACTTATTTATCGAGATGATAAACCCGTCTGGCGATACGACTTACTCCGACTACCGACGGTGGCTTAGTCTGGATTCTGCCGTGGCCGTAACGCAGTTTCGGCACGCGGGGAATCGCTATCGGCGCGAGGTGTTCGCGTCTCACCCCGCCGGGGTTATCGTGGTTCGGCTAACGGGCAACCAACCCGGCTCAGTCAATGTGCGTATCCGGTTTCAGCGCGAGCAGGATGCCAGCACAGCGGTTTCGGCCACCGACCCGCACCGGCTCCTGATGCGCGGACGAATTGAGAGGGCCGACGAAAAAACAGGGCTACCTGTTGGGATGCGGTTCGCGTCTGATCTGAAAGCCGTGGCTCCTACCGGTACGATTTCGGTGGATGCCACCGGACTAATGACGATAACGAATGCCGACGAACTGACGTTGTACCTGACAGCCGCCACCGACTATGCCCTCCCCAACCCGGAGAAACGCAGCAGCGAAACGCTGCAAAGAGCTATCAGTCAGTCTATTTCGACTCTTTTTCAGGCGCATCTGGCCGATTATCGCGCACTCTACGACCGGGTGAAACTAACCCTTGACCCCACTGTAAACCCGCAGGAACTGCCCCAGGATGCCCGGCTAAACCGTCTGAAAAATCAGGGGTTCGAGGACCCGTATCTGTCCGAGTTACTCTTTCAATATGGTCGTTATCTGCTCATTGCATCCTCACGCCGGGGCGATTTACCCGCCAATTTACAGGGTATCTGGAACCAGACCATGAGGCCGCCCTGGAGTTCGGATTACCATACGAATATCAACCTCCAGATGAATTACATGGCTGCCGAAGCCACCAACTTAGCCGAATGTCACGAGCCGCTGTTCGTTTTAATGGATTCGCTGGCGGTACATGGTGGGCAAACCGCCCGTAGTATGTACGGGGCCAGGGGTTGGGCAGTGCATCATCTGACCGACGTGTTTTGGCGCACTTCGCCCGTAGATGGCGTGGTGGGCGTTTGGCCGATGGGGGGCGGCTGGCTGGCCCACCATCCCTTTGAACACTACGAATTTTCGGGCGATAAGCTATTTCTTCGCAATCGGGCTTTTCCCCTCATGAAAGGAGCCGCTGAGTTTTATCTGGATTTTCTTAAACCCATTCCGGCAGGTCTGCCTTCGGCGGGTAAGCTGGTAACGAATCCCTCTCACTCGCCCGAAAATGCGTTTGAAAAATCCGATGGACACCAGTATCAGTTTACCTATGGGGCCACAATGGATATTCAGATTTGCCGGGAACTATTTGCCAATTGCCTGCGGGCCATCAACGACCTGAGTACATCTGCCCAACCGTTCGAGCCGACATTTAAACGGGAACTGGAACGAGCTATGGCCCAACTGGCACCGGTACAAATCAGCCCGAAAACCGGTGGGATTATGGAATGGGTGGAGGATTATACCGAACCCGAAATTGGGCATCGGCACATCTCGCATCTCTACGGCTTGTTTCCGGCCAACCAGATCACAACCGGCACGCCAGCCCTGTTTGCTGCCGCCCGCAAATCGCTCGAACGTCGACTGACAGGCAACTCAAATGCGGCTGTTGAGGAAGCCAAAAACCGGTATAAAAGTTACGGTAGCTACGTCGGTGGCAAAAGTTTTGGTGGCTGGCAAAGCGTCTGGATTAGTCTGATGTGGTTGCGGTTGGGTGAAGCGCAGGAGGCTTACAAACACCACCAATTTCAGATGATTCATAATATGTATCCCAACTTTTTTGGCGGTGGGTATCAATTAGATGGCACCTTCGGTTCTACGGCAGTAATTGCCGAAATGTTGCTACAAAGTCATGCGGGCAAGCTGGATTTGTTGCCCGCGCTGCCCCAACGATGGTCCAGCGGCTCGGTAAGCGGCCTGCGGGCTAGAGGTGGTTTTGAGGTAGATATGCGCTGGGAAGCCGGGCAACTGACAACTGGTCGCGTAATATCGCGAAACGGGGGACTTTGCCGGGTAAAAACCCAGCAGATGGTTCGGGTGTCAGCGGGTAAAAAGGCGGTTGCCACCACCAGAACCGCCCCAAACGAACTGACTTTTTCGACGAAGGCAGGCGGAATTTATACACTATTACCGCAATGACCAGGAGCTTTTTCATGCATAAATCATTGATAATTAGCGTTGTGCTGTTGGTTATTTCGGGAGTCGTTCTTGGTCAATCGCCTACCAACCTGGCCATCAACCCCGATTTACTTACCAAACGGTGGTCGGCCCAGTGGATTGCCCCTCCCGGTGTTTCGCTGAAAGACTACGGCGTGTATCATTTTCGGCGGACATTTGACTTGCCCACAGTCCCGCCTACGTTTGTGGTACACGTATCAGCAGATAACCGCTACCAGTTGTTTGTGAACGGGGAGTTGGTGAGCCTCGGCCCGGCGCGGGGCGACGTGAATCACTGGCATTTTGAAACGGTTGATCTAGCCCCGTTTCTAAAACCCGGAAAAAACGCGCTGGCCGCTGTGGTTTGGAATTTTGCCGAACACGCGCCCTTAGCCCAGATGTCGCACCAAACGGGGTTCATCATGCAGGGCAACACCTCCGCCGAAGCCGCTGTAAACACCGGCAATACCTGGAGAATTCTGACCAATCCGGCCTACACGCCCATTCCGTGGGGGCCGGTGGCGAAGTTTGAAAACTGGTGGTATTTTGTGGTTGGCCCCACCGACGATCTCGACGCGGCCCGGTATCCCTGGAACTGGCAGGCAACGGATTATGACGACAGCGGCTGGAAAAAACCGCGCGTACTGGCGCAGGGGAAAACCGAAGGAGTGGGGGGCGATGTCGCCTGGAACCTGACCCCCCGAACCATTCCGGCTCTTGAAACCCGGTGGCAATCGTTCCGGGCCATTCGTCGGCAGTCGGGGTTGGCTCTTCCGGCATCCAACGGGTTTTTGACGGGCAACGCGGCCCTGACTATCCCGGCCAACACCACAGTTTCGCTGCTGCTCGATCAGGGAGAACTCACTACGGCCTACCCGCGCCTAAGGGTGAGCGCAGGAAAGGGTAGTCTGGTGCAGATTAGTTATGCCGAAGCCCTGTTTGATTCGACCAACAAAAAAAGTAATCGCAACGACATTGCCGGGAAGCGGTTGCTGGGGTACTACGATAAATTCCGGCCCGATGGCGGGGCCAACCGCACCTTTATGCCGTTGTGGTATCGCACATTTCGCTACGCCCAACTCGACGTGCAGACCGGCCCCGAACCCCTGACGATTCACCGCTTCGATAGCCGGTTTACGGCGTATCCGTTTCAGGAACGGGGCCGGTTCAGCAGCAGCGATTCGAGCCTGACCCGCATGTGGAACGTGGGCTGGCACACGGCCCGGCTTTGCGCTAACGAAACGTACATGGACTGCCCCTATTTCGAGCAGTTGCAGTACATCGGCGACACCCGGATTCAGGCTTTAGTGTCGCTCTACGCAGCGGGAGACGACCGACTGATGCGGAACGCCATCACGCAGTTCAATCAATCGCGGATTCCTGAAGGCATCACCCAAAGCCGCTACCCCAGCGAGTTGCAGCAGGTAATTCCCAACTTTTCGCTGGCCTGGGTGTTGATGGTCAACGACTACTGGATGCACCGCTCCGACGAAGCCTTTGTGCGGCAGTTTTTGCCTGGCATCCGGGGCGTGTTCGACTGGTTTGAAACGCAGGTGGTGGCATCGGGCATGGTACGCGATTTGCCTTATTATGATTTTGTGGACTCGCATTATCCCGAAGACAAAATGGCTGTCGAACGCGGGCCAGACGGCATGACGGTGCATACGCTCTACTTTGCCCACGCCATTGACCGGGCTATACCACTATTTGAAAAATTCGGCAAACCCGGCGAAGCGGCCTATTACCGCCAATTGGCCGATAAACTTAAACAGGCCACCTACCGAAATTGCTATGATACCCGGCGGCAATTATTTTCTGACACACCGGGCAAGCGGTTTTTTAGTCAGCACGTCAACGTGCTGGCAATTCTAACCGATGCCATTCCCGCAATTAACCAGAGGGCGTTGATGGAGCGAACCTTAGCCGACACGAGTTTGATTCCGTCAGAGACCTATTTTCAGTTTTATAACGCCCAGGCCCTGCAAAAAACGGGTTTGGGCAACCGCTACCTGCCGGGCCTGCAACCCTGGCGGAATATGCTGGCGCAGGGGCTGACCACGTTTGCGGAGTGGGAAGTGAACCCCCGGTCGGAGTGCCACGCCTGGAGTGCCAGCCCCAATTATTACCTACTTTCGCTAGTCAGCGGCATTGTGCCAGCCACGCCAGGCTTCAAAACAGTGCGGATTCAGCCCGCGCTGGGTGCGCTCACGCAACTCGAAAGCACCATGCCGCACCCCCTCGGTGCTATTAATCTGTTACTAAAACGGACGGGTAAAACTGGCGTTTCGGGCCGCGTTACGCTACCGCATGGCCTGACGGGTACGTTTGTCTGGGCCGGAAAAACAACGCCCCTGCAACCGGGCAACAATGCCATTAACCGCCCCTGATGGCGAATAGACCAATCAATTCATGACAAACGCAATGTGTACAAAAAATCACCCGGTATCGCAACTAATCGCCCGGTTCTGGTTACTGGTTTTGGGTCTGGCAACCCATTTGGCTACCCTTGGGGTTGCTGCTCCCCCTACTACGGTCGTCACCTATCCCGGTCCGGCAGGTATGACCCCGGCGGCTGATTTTCGGGTGTGGGTGAACGATACGGAGCTGTTTCTCTACAATACTGAACCAGCAGCAGTGGGCCAATTCAGCTTTTCGGGCGAGGTGACGGTGCGGGTGCAGGCTACGAAGCAGGACGTGCGCTGGGCCGATATTCGCCCCAAAAACAGCGGCATTACCTACCAGCTCTCGAACAATCAACTGACGTTCAAACTGAGCAAGCCCGGTGCATTGAGTATCGAATTTCACAACGAGAGCAAGCGGGTGGTGACCCTGTTTGCCAACCCGCCCGAAGGCCCCGCACCCAACCCCGCCGACCCGCACGTGAAGTTTTTCAAGGCCGGAACCGTCTATGACGCGGGGGCAATTGAACTCGCCGATGGCGACCACCTCTATATCGAAGGCGGGGCGTATCTGAAAGGCTCCGTTCGGGCAAAGGGGGCCAAAAATATTCGGATCAGCGGGCGCGGGATGATCGATGGCGGGCAGTTGCCCCAAAACACCCGGATGGTGCTGCTCGATCACGTGGACGGGGCTTCGCTCGAAGGAATCGTGCTGATCGACAGCCGTACCTGGACCGTGGAGCCACTTTTTTGCCAGAACCTGACCATCGACAACCTTAAAATCGTGAACTGGCATACGGGGTCCGACGGCATTGATTTGGTTGGCACCTCGCACGTGACAATCAAAAATTGCTTCGTGCGGGCCAACGACGACTGCATTGTCATTAAAACCTGGGCAGGCGATGACCTGTATCCTAAGCGGAAAGAAGCCGGGCCTGATGTGGACGACATCACCGTGACGAACAGTGTGTTCTGGAATATGCCCTGGGGCAACGCGCTAGAAATCGGCTTTGAACTCCGTTGCAAAACTATTCAGAACATCACCTTCCGCAATTGTGACATCATCCATGTGGAGCGGGGCGCGGCAATGAGCATCCACAACGGCGACTTTGCCACCGTGCG
Source organism: Cytophagales bacterium (assembly GCA_038327655.1). Lineage (GTDB taxonomy): Bacteria > Bacteroidota > Bacteroidia > Cytophagales > Spirosomataceae > JBBQLG01. The sequence goes on along the minus strand of JBBQLG010000041.1, from coordinate 4,348 downwards.
TAACATCCGCTTTGACGACATCCGAATTGAGGATGCCCGGCACAAACTCATTGATCTGGCGGTGTTCTATTCGCAGTACAGCGTAGATCGGCCCACCGACAACGCCGACCGCGCCAAACGCTACAAAAACGGGGTGTGGGACGGGGTGCTGTGGGTGTATCCGGGCGAAGAAGCAACGTATGCCACCCACCGGGGCCGCATCGAAAACATCGTTTTTAAAGATATTCGGGTCGTCGACGGGCCGGTGCCGTTTTCAGTGCTGGCCGGGTTCGACGGGCAGCACTTAGTCGAAAATGTTGTAATTGATAGACTGGTGATTCTGGGCAAAAAAGTAACGAACGCCCCAATGGGCAAATTCAGTCTCGAACACACCAAAGGCATTAAGTTCCGCTAACCAACCCACTCATGCGTAAATTTTTTATCCTGTTTCTGCTGTTGCCGTTTTATCTGAACGCCCAACAGGTGGCCGAAGTGAAACTCCATCTGGGCAAACCGACATTGTTTGTCAACAACCAACCGCAGCTACCGCTCTTTTACGCCCTCACCCATGCGTATGGCGGGCGATGGTCGTGGGAGGAAGTGGCTTCGCGCAACCTGCACAACTTCGCGCAGGCCGGTGTACGGCTGTTTCAGGTCGATTTATACCTGGAAGACATTTGGCGGTCGGGGAGCGATACCCTTGATATGGACAAAGCGCGTCGGCAGGTGCGGGGGGTGCTGGTGCAATGCCCGCAGGCATCGGTGGTGGTTCGTCTGCACGTCAACGCGCCGTTCTGGTGGAACGAAGCCCACCCTGGCGAATGCACCGAGTATGCCGATGGTCCCATCCAGACTGAATTACGCGCCGGGCCACCTTTCCACAATGAGCAGTTCGACATCGACCGGCCCCTCCGGGCCAGTTTAGCATCGCCACTCTGGAAAAAACAGGCGGGGGATAAGGTGGTCGAGTTTTGCCGGAAACTGGCCGATACACCGGAGGGACACGCGGTGATTGGATTGCACCTGTCGGGCGGCATTTATGGCGAGTGGCATTATTGGGGTTTCATTGACCATGACCCCGATACCGGCCCGGTTATGACCCGCTATTTCCGGGACTGGCTCCACATTAAATACAAGACAGACGAAGCCTTGCAAACGGCCTGGAAAAGCACCCAATATACCCTGGTCAATGCCACCGTACCCGATAAAGCCGAGCGACTAACGATGCACGACGGGGCCTTCAAAGACCCGGCTCAGAGTCGGCGCGTGATCGATTATTTCACGGCCCAGCAGCAGGTCGTGGCCGAAGACATTGTTTATTTCTGCAAACTCGCCAAAGAAAACTGGGGTCGAAAGTTAATCACGGGCATATTTTATGGCTATCTCCATATGACCTTCAACCGGCAAACGGTGGGGGGGCATTTGTTTATAGAGCCGATTCTGGACAGCCCATACATTGATTATCTGGCAGCTCCGCAAACCTACTGGGAAGCCTCCCGCAAGGTGGGCGGCAGCGGGAACTCACGAGGGCTGGTGGAATCGACTGCGCTGCATGGCAAACTCTGGCTCGATGAATTAGACAACGGCTACCTCCACAAAGACCACGCCCCCGACCCGGTTCACTATAAGGAACGCTACGACTCGGTGTTTCATGCCGTGCAAAAGCGGAGTACGTGGTTGCCCTTGCTGCGCGGGGCCGGATTGTGGTATTATGATTTTGGGGTGCAGAAAGGCTTTGGCTGGTGGGATAATCCACGTTATCTGAAAACCGTAGCAGACATCAAAAAACTGGCTGAACAACGTCTGCTGACCCCGGCCAAACGGAACGCCGTCCGACCCGAAGCCGATGTGCTGTATGTATGGAGTCAGCAGGCATTTTATTACCTGAAACCGGCCTGGTTACCGATCTCCATGAACGTGCTTGACCAGTCGGCGGAGGAGGGCATGCGCTCTGGTACGGCGGGGACGCACATTTATGAGTTTGATCTCGACCGGGTTGATCTCAAACCCTACCGGGCGGTAGTGTTCATGAATGTGTATGCCCTGACCAATGCCCAGAAGAAGTTTATCCGTGAGCGCGTGGCCCAGGACGAGCGCACCCTCGTCTGGAACTATCTGACGGGCTTTACCAACGGCGAAACACTAAACCTTGACTTTGTCCGTGACCTGACCGGCATGACCCTGCAACGAACCGAAACGCCCAAAACAGCCCAGCAGGTACAATTTCTGCAACCCGCCTATACCTACCGCTTCGATGCGCCGGTAGCGCCCGCCGTAGTGATTGCCGACCCCAACACTGAACCACTGGCCCGACTTGTGGACGGGGACGCGGTGGTGATTGCCCGTCGAAAATTTGCGACGCACACCACCGTTTTCTGCGCCCTGCCACTTAACGGCACCGATGGATTCCGGGCTATTTTCCGGCAGGCGGGTTGCCATATTTATAACGACAAAAACGATTTTACTTACGCCAACAACGGGCTGTTGCTGCTGCACACCAAAGACGGTGGGCCGCGCACGATTCATCTCCGGTCTGGCAAAACCATCCCGCTGACGTTACCCCCGGCTTCGACGTATCTATTTGACAGTCAGACGGGTGAAGTACTGATGAAGTGATAACTATTCAACCTGATCAGGGTGCTTTAACGGCTTTTACTACCATCAGTACGCCCTGCATCACCCGGAAATGAACACAAAAACCAGTACTCGCCGGGTTCGGCAGGCGCGTTGAACGTCAGCCGGAACGATTTGCCCGGATTAACGAAGGGCGTAGCAAACAGCACATCCGGGCTGGCCGGGATAAAGTTTTAAACAAATGCAGCCGGAATATATGGCTGGCGGTTTTCTTGGGGCGGCACGCACCGTCAGGGCTTGGCTCCGGCCGCAATGCGCAATGCATAGGCTGGTGAGTCGGCGAGCCACTTCGGAAACCGGATCCGCACCATCCCCTTTTCCATGCGCCAAGCCAAACCGCCACGCCTACCCAGTAACGTAATGCGGGTGTCGGCAGGCAAAGCCAAGCCGGGAATGGTCACATAAGTGTTCCCGGGTTTGCCCAGCAATATGGCGTACAGCGTGTCGCCGCGCTGCGTATAGCGCACCGCCAAGCTGTCGGTGGTAATGGCCTCGGCCCGGCTGTAAGGTCGGGTGCCATAGATGGCCTCCCCGTTAATTTTCAGCCACTTACCCAATTGGGGTTCTTTTTCCAACGGGGCGGAAATTATCGGTTTCAAACGAAGATTATAGTTCACCGGCTACACCTCGCAGGGGACGGCGATAAGTGGCATCGAATAGTATCGGCGTAACAAATGAATATTTACCCAGCCGGTTTATATGTTCGAAACGACCAGGCGACAGGTACTCAAAATGGGTCTCGTCAATGGGGTAGCCCTCCCGTTGCAATTGCTGCAAAACGTCCTGCATATAAACTGTATTCCAAAGCAGTACACAACTCGTCACAACCGTCAGGCAACGGGCTGATTCGGTTTGCTCTTCCTGCTGCTTACGCCGGATGATGCCCTCTGAACCAAAGCACAACCAGCCCCGCAGACCGTTCAACTCTTCGCCTTTGTTTAACTGCCCATGGATGCGTCGGCGAAAGGGCTTACTCTGCAGGTAGCGCAGGATAAAGATGGTTTTAATCAATTGACCATACGCCTGTAAAACATACGTCAGGTTGTTCTGACGCGGGTAGGCCTGTAGCTTGCTGATAAACAGCGACGCCGTGACCCGGCCCGACACAATCGACCCTCCCAGCCGTAGCATTTCGTCCCAGTGCTTCAGGATGTATTCCGGGCTGATGCTGCCGGTAAACTTCAGGGCGGGGTACTGCCAGTCTTTGCCTTTGATGCGGCACAACCGTTGGTCGGCAATATCGCGCAGGCGGGGACAGAAAGAGAGACCCAGCAGATCGAACAGGGCAAAGACGATGTCGGAGTAGCCCGCCGTATCGGTCGTGTGTTCCAGAATGCGCAGGTCCGTTTCATTGCCCACAATCTCATCCAGCACAACCGTCGCGTCACGCAGGGTCGCCGGCACCACTTTCGTTCCGTACTGCACGTACTGATCGGCGGTGTGGATCATCTGGGTAACCCCTTTACCCATCCCGAAGTAGTTGGGCAGGGCGCGGGCGTTACGCACTTTGCCGCTGACAGCAAACCGCTGGCCATCGGAGGATGAAAACGTGCCATCCCCCCAGTAAGAGACCAGCCACTGCCGGTGGTGTTCGTTGACCAGCACGTTGTTGGCTGCCTTCAGGGTATCTTCCCGCAAATAGTTATTAGCGGTCCACCACAGCGACTGGTAGGGGATGCCCGACGAGCGGGCCATGTCCGAGAGGGGAATATTGCACCCCATCGCCAGCAGCGTG
>JBBQLG010000040.1:0-41564 GCA_038327655.1 Cytophagales bacterium | reverse complement strand
CGCGCTGCCGTGAGCGTGTAGGGCTGACTGCTGTTGTTGTCAGGAACGTCTACGTGACCGGACCAGTTGCCGTTGATGTTGTATTGCACCTGACTGATGCCCTGTGGGTCGCAGACCTGGGTGCGGATGTCGAAATAAAACGGGAAACTGCCGGCTGTCAGCGTCTGATTGGGCGTGGGAGCAACTGTCGATATGGCCTGTTGGGTACAGCCGCCGGTATTACCACCGCAGTTGCCGTTTACGGTAATAAACAAGTCGCGGGGTACAACAGCGCAACCTGTCTTTTGCATAGTTGCCGTGTATTTGTAAGTCCCACCGCTGGCAGGGGTAGTCACGTTAATAACTGGCCCGCCTGAGTTAATTGATAAACCGGGGCCTGTGTATGCATAAGCGACATCGTTACAACTATAAGGTTGCCCGCCTGAGCAATCAATCGAAAAGGTTATGGACTGGTTACAGTTCGCGTTATTTGGTACGGACGTGCCTGCCCCAAAGGTAAAATCGCACTGTGGATCACAACGAGTATCAGAGGGCCTTCCTACTGCTGCCCAAGCTGCCACTACTGTTCGTTGCTGAAACGAACACCCGCCGAACAGATCACCAGCCGCTGCTCGCATAGCATCACGAGCATCATTATAATTTAAAGCTCCTTGCATATACAGATCAAGCCCCCTATAAACGATAGCCATTGCTTCATCAAAGCTTATTTTGCTCGGTAAGTAGGCGTTATTTGGTCCAAAACCCGTTACCATCGTATAGAACCACTTGTTTAAAACACCATTGTTTGTGTGTCTTGCGTTACTACTACCTGAGTAATCCCAATTAGTTCCATGATATGCTTCAGGCTGACTACCTCCAGCAGACGCATTAGGATTAGCCATATTTCTAAGATTCCAAGAATCCTCACCAATAGTCCAATCCCACGTGTTTGGTAATAACTCCCGTTCCATAGCTGTGCCTATAATGTCAGAAAAGCCTTCGTCTAATGAGCCCGGCTCGCCTACAAACGCAGCAGTAGTCACTTGCCAGCCGCTGTTTGTTGCTGGATTAAAAAGCAGCCGTTCCGTAATGCCATGCCCGTATTCATGAGCAACTATGTCGACAGTAGCCAAGGAACGATTGGTAGTATAACTGTAGCCAATCGTCATTACATTTTGGCCTTGACGATACCAATGAGCATTCGGCTCGTTTACTCCCACTAACACTCGTCCTATTGTACCTTGTCCATCCGACCCGTTAAGACCATAACGGTTTAAAAAGTGTTGATACGTCCTCCAAGTGACCCAATGAGCAGTTGTTGCATTGTTTTCATTTAATCCCCAAGTCGTCGATGGGTTTGTAATCTCAGGATCATCCCAAGCAGGAGCAATTGTAGTGTACGACACACCGTTACCATTTTGGTCCCGACGGGTTTGTAGAGATTGTGCTACTACTGGCGTACTCATCGTCAATCTGAACTGCTGTCCCATTGGCTCAACCTCGAAAGATTGCACTGACTGACCATTCAGATAGCGGGCACTATTAGGTACAAACGTAGCTGCTACCATCGGCGCGTGGCTTGTTACCTCTTTACCATTGACTGAATTTTTGGAAAGCACAGCCTGTCCGGTAGGATCATGTTCGTGCGTAGACTCTGGGCTAAAGCAGGAGACAGCGAGTGGGACGCGTTTAAGAACTACCCCGGAAACGGCATCAATGTACAGCCGTAAACTGCTGGCGGCATCTTTGCCATACAAATCAAAATAGTAAGCAAATCGGTAGCTCTCTTTTACAAAATCACCATCGAGACTGGTCAATACTAAAGTGCCCTTTGGCAGGTCTGTTTTGCCTAATAAATCTGAGAGGTTAATCTTTCGGTCAAGCAGTGCAACCTCCAGCGCGATACGCTCTGTTATGGGCTTACTGACATCGAGGGTCAGGTTCTCAACAATCCGCCCATGAGCAATTTCCAGTCGGCCACTACGTGAGTGAAGCGTATATTCGGAGCCTTCTACGGGAATATTGTTATAAAACAGTTGATAACGCTGATGTCGGGTACCTAATTTAGGATCAGTTACGTCTTTTATTTGGCGCATATTGTAACTCTCCAATAATCCGATAGTACTACTGAAATCGGTGAAGAAAGAAGCGGCTGGTATACGCTTCGTATCCCGGCGAAATTCGATCCACCCGTTGTCAGCCGTGTAGGTGGTTAGTTGAAGGAAATCCTTGTTGCTTTCCCGCAGGTATTTAGGGCGGTACAATTGAGCGGTAGCCTGATTACTTAACGCCCCACTGCCAACCGACAGAAGTGCAGCCAATAAAACGAGCAAAGAGATATGTTTCATAACATTATGTGTGTGGTTGGTTAAAACAAATTTATTGAGCTTCTTCAATTCGATATATATCGACATAGTACGAAGGAACGAGTGATACTACGTTAGGAAGGTTATATACTTTTCCCCAGATTTTATATTTGAATGTAGGGTTCAAAGGATCCTTTAACCATGAACTCTGAAGAGAATCGATCTTAGTTCTTGAGTTGCAACAGACACCAATACCCGGTAAACCTTGAACAGGCTCTTTGAGTCGTACTCCGTATTGTGCAACATCAGCGCGTACGCCTGATAATGTTTCTAGAAAAACGAACTGATTTCCCGGTTTACAGCATACAACTCCCTGGCTGGCTGGCTCAATGGCCGTAAGTGCTTCTTTTCGGCACCCGGCATTAGTGAACAGCCACAGCACTCCCACCGTGGCCATTCGGAACAGTTGATTTGACTTCATTTTTATTGTTTGGTTGAGATTGATACTGTAACAAAAATCGAAAATACTTAGATAATTCTCATGTTAAGTTTAGTTAATACAGAAAATTGATGCGCTAAACAGGTTTTATCTTATCGAACGGTAGACTGCTGTTGCGCATTATCCGGCCGCTGCTGTTTGCCGACCGCACGGAGATTATGGCTTTTGCCGCCGAACACAACCTGCACTGGCGCGACGACCGGTCCAACGCCCATGACGACTACGCCCGTTCCCGCTGACCATCCGGCATTGGCGGGACGGTGACCGGTTTCGGCCGCTGGGTCTGAACGGCAGCAAACTCGTCAGCGATTTATTAGCCGACGGGCACGTACCCCGGCTGGAACGGGAAGCAACATTCGTGCTGGTGTCGGGTGGTCAGATTGCCTGGGTAATTGGTCGGCGGCTCGACCATCGGTTTCGGGTAACGGCCCTGACCCGGCGCATATTACAGATGCAGCCGGGCTGATTTTTGGCTGAAAACGGCCCGTATCCTCAGAATTCGCGTATTTTTACGCTGTGGGTGTGCGCTACAAAATTCGCTTGAACGTTCTGAAAAGCCGTTCTGGTTCAAGTTGATAAACTGCAGAGAACCCGTTGAAGTAAAGAACTGAGTAGATGAATGTGAAAAAAGCGACCGGAGATAGTCTCCGGTCGCTTTTTATTGATTTTCGACGGGTGCCTACCGAAGCAATAACAACTTACCGACTTTCAGCCCATTGGCCGCTTTGAGCCGCACTACGTATTGTCCGGCGGTTTCGCGACTTAGCTCAACGGTCTCCATCTGGGGCTGACCGGTACCGACCACCTCCCGTTGCCATACCGACTGCCCCTGTAGATTAACCACCGATAGCGTAGCTACCTGCTTGCCGACCAACTGGAAGCGCACTGTAAACTGCCCGTGCGTCGGGTTGGGGGCAATTAGCAAGCCGCTGGCTTCGGTCTCCTCCGCATCGATGGCGGCAAAGCGGTAACCGGGACAGGAGGTAGTGTAGGTCAAAGGAGGATTAATTTCGCTACCCGACTGCCGGGCCTGAATGGTAAACGTGGTGCCGTTGCGCTGATACGTTGGCACATTGAATACGTTGTTGGTATTCCAGTCCTGTAAGCCTGCCGCCCGGAACTCGACGGGCGACCCGTTACCACCCGTGGTGGTGATGGTTAACTGCCCGGAACTGCAATTCATAACGGGCGTGCCGAAGGCCAGGCCACCCGGTTGTGGGGGATTGCCGCCACCGCCCTGAACTACCGTAATTTGAATAGGTGAAGCATCAAGGTACCCGCCACCATTAGAAAACAGTCGCGGCTGAATCGTATAGGTTCCCGGCTGATTGATCTTGAAAGCCCCGTTGCTGCTGGTCAATGCCGCCCATCGCGCTGCCGTGAGCGTGTAGGGCTGACTGCTGTTGTTATCAGGAACCTCCACGTAGCCAGCCCAGTTGCCGTTGATATTATACTGAACCTGATTGACGCCTTGTGGGTCGCAGACCTGGGTACGAATGTCAAAATAAAACGGAAAGCTACTGGCCGTCAGTGTCTGGTTTGGGGTAGGTGCAACCACCGAGATGGCCCGCTGGGCGCAGCCATTACCACCACTGCAACTAACATTAACGCTAATTGGATTAGCATTGGACTGACATTGTCCCTTGACCCCCGTAACATTGTATGTATAAGTACCTCCCGTTGCAGGCGCGGTTGTTGTAACGGTCGAGCCGTTAGAACTGAATTGGGCATTGGCGGGACCGCTCCAATAATACGTGATATTCTGGTCGCAGGCTTGAGCACCCCCTAAACAGTTGACCGACAGGGTCAGCGTTTGATTGCAAGTTGCATTGCTGGCCGTTATTGGGCTGAGCGAAAACTGGCAGGTAGCCGGGCAATCATCAATGCTTAACCCAACCAACCGCCAGGATTGGGCTACTCTGGCCTGTACAGTCGAGCACGTACCATACAGGTTGGCTGCTACCTGCCAAGTGGCATCCCGAACGTCCCGATAATTTGAGTTACTGGTTAAAAAGTACCGTTGTGTGTAGTGGACCAAATAGGCAGCATCATCAAACGGAATAGCAGCGGCAAGCGCATAGAACCATTTGTTCATGATGCCGCTGTTCGTATGAACTCCACAGAAGTCGTTTCCTCCAGACCCACCGGTACAAGGAGGATTGATAGGAGACAGATTGGCGTAATTTTCCGGTTGACCATACTGAGGTGGATAAGACATGCTTCGAACCGTTTGAGCATCTTCACCCAGTGTCCAATTCCAATTTGGAAGCGTAGCCCGCTCCAGAACGGTTCCGAATATATCGGAAATTGATTCGTTTATGGCCCCAGACTCTCCAGCATAAGCAAGCCCGGCAGTGTATTGAGTAACCGCATGGGTATACTCGTGTCCTACAACATCCATAGTTACGAGACTGCGTCCGTTTATGGTTCCAAACCGGATAGCGTTTTGGGTATTGTCCCATTGAGCAAAATTATCTACCCGTAGATCGACTAAAACACGCGGGTAAGTACCATTACCGTCATACCCATTGTAGCTGTACCTATCCCGGTAATACTGATACATGCGTTGAGTTAACCAATGAGCAGTCGTAGCGTTGGACGCATTATTTCCCCACGCTAAACTGGAATTTTGCACCTCGGGGTTGTCCGCCCATGTGTATGTATTCCTTACATCGCTCCGTGTATTGAGTTGCGTGTTTAAGATAGAAAGCTGGTTGGCCGAACCAACTTGCTGAGTCTCGAAAGTCAACGATGACTGCCCATTCAGATAGCGGGAGTAATTCGGTAGAAACGTAGCTGTTACCAGCGGAGCTTTTGCTCCAGTAATTATAGTATGTCCGGTTCCAGGTAAATCGGGTGTTACGCGGAGAAAGTCAAGGTTTTTGCGTTCACCTGAGCAATTAGCAAATAAGGGAAGCCGTCGAAAAATTGTGCCCAACGTAGCATCAACAAAAATTCGGTAGCTTTCAGGAGAACCCGGCAGGACGATGTTAAACGCATAGCAAAGGCGAAAATTCTCTTTGACGAAATCTTGATTCGTAGCAGCGATAATCAGTTCACCTTTGGGTATCAGACTAAGGTCCTTAAAACTGGCCAAGGTGAGTTTCTGGTCGGCGAGTGCCGCAAGCAGAGCTACCTGTTCCTGTATTGGGTTTGCAATGTCGATTACCAAATCTTCGACAATGCGCCCATTAGCTGACTCTAAACGGTTGTTCAGGTCGTGGAGCATATACTCAACACCTTCGACTTTTATATTTTTGAAATAGAGTTGATAACGACGATGGCGGAATTTTTTATCGTCGGTTTCGTCTTTCACCACCCGAAACTCATGTAACGGGGACAGGCCTAATGCGCTGTTAAATTGCTGAAAGAAGGTTTCGGGCCGGATGGCGACGGTATCCTGGCGGAAGGTAATCCAGCCGTTGGGGGACGTGTAACGGGTAAACTTGAGGAAGGTCTGATTACCTTCACGGAGGTATTTAGGCAGAAATTTGTCCTGGGCATAGGCAGGAGAAATCACCCCCCCCCATAATATACTTAACAAGTAGAGTATTGAGAATTTCTTCATGATATTTGAGTGAAAAGAGTGAATCAATTGTGGGTTAATTGATTGCTTCAATTTTGTCAACGTAAATTGCCAGAACTGGAGTAGCGGTCAACGTGTACTTTAACGGCAGTTGAAAGACCTTCCCTGATAGCTTGTAGTTGTAAGGGATCGTCCCCGACGACGAATAAGTCGAAGTTTTAAGATTTTGTATTTTGGATACACTTAAGTCACAGGCCATTACAAGCGTTGCTCGTTTTTTGTTCTGATAGCTTTTAAGTGCATTTAAGCTTGGCAAGGAATCTTTCAGAGCAAAACCCCAATCCCCAGGTGGTCCAAGTAGAGCAACAGGTACATTCTGTACATATTCTACGTAATCATACTGCCCATTGTCCTGCCCGCAACAGGTGTTGTCGTTGCAGGAGCGGCTGGTCGGGTCGTTGGGGTCAACGACGTAGGGAGCGGGGTCACTGCTTCGGTGGCAACTTGCCCCCACACTCAGCCATAGCACTCCCGCTACGGCTGTTCGGAACAATTGATTAGGCTTCATTTTTATTATTTGGTTGAGATTGATACTGTGACAATAATCAGATAATATTATATGATTTCAATATTAAGTTTAATTAATGTGCAAAAATGATGCGTTGAAGAGGTTTCATTTTATTAAACGGTAGACTGTGTCCGTATGTACACCTCAGTCACCGGTAAAAACGTGAAATCTGCTTCTACGCAAAGACCCTGAAAGTTGCCGGATGGTTGGATATTGAGTGGATGGTGAGTGGTTCAGCGATCTTAAGAACGGGTAGCAACTAAACCGCCCACTAATATCCAAAACCAACCCGTAACCAGACTGATTCACATCTGAAACCGGCCGTATCCTCAGAATTCGCGTATTTTTACGTTGTCGGTGAGCGTCACAAGGCAATCGGTAACAAGTCGGTTCCGTTTTACCGAACTCTGGCATTTTATTTGTTATACACAGTTGAAAACCCATAGTTCCTTCAGTCAATAGAATTTATGAGCCGATTTATACGAATACTGACGGTGGTGATGCTAACGGTGAGCAGCCTGACGGTTCAGGCCCAAAGCACACGGGTTCGGGCGGCCAACCGGCAGTTCGAGGCCATGAGCTACGTCAACGCGGTCCGGTTGTACGAGGAGTTTCTGCGCAATGACCGGAAGAAAGACCCCGCCGAAACCCGCGACGTCTTCATCAACTTGGGCTACAGCTACCGCAAGTTGCAGGACACCCGTAATGCCGAACGGGTCTACAGCGAATTGATTAAAAACTACCAGGAATTAGACAGCGAAACGTTCCTCTACTACGCTCAGGCACTGGCGTCGAACGGCAAATACCGCGAGTCGCAAAAATATTACAGTCAATACGGCGAGAAACAGAGCGAAGACCTGCGCGGCAAACGGTTTACGGTTTCGTACATGGACATGGGCCGTTTCTACCAGGATTCGTCGTCGTACCGGGTGGCGTCGCTGCCGATCAATTCGCGGCAGGCCGACTTCAGCCCGATGTTCTACAAAAATGGGCTTGTCTTCGTATCTTCCCGCGATGAGGGCGGTGCCCTGAAACGGGTTTTCAACTGGAACCAAACCCCGTTTCTGGACCTGTATTTTCACCCCGATACCCTGCAACTCCGTCAGCCAAACGATGGGGGTACGGTGCGGTCGGCGGGGGCGGCTGTGCTCGGTGGCTCCAACAACGGCGCGGGAGCTGGTCAGGGTGTCGAGATGATGAGTACCGAAGAGCGGCCCGCCCTGTCCAAGACGGAGGTATTCAGCCGGACGCTGAACACGAAATACCACGAAGGGCCGGTGACGTTCACCAAAGACCAGAATTTCATCGTCTTCACGCGGAACAACGGCAGCAAGGGCAAGTCGGGCAAGAGTAGCGACGGGGTTCGCAAGCTGAAACTCTATTCGGCGGTGAACAAAGGTAACATTCACAAGTGGGGCGACGTGCAGGAACTGCCGTTTAACAGTGCCGACTATTCGGTGGGACACCCCGCCTTTTCGCCCGATGATGCCAAACTGTATTTCGTTTCGGACATGCCCGGTGGTTACGGCGGCACGGACGTATACGTGGTGGAGTACAACAACGGGCAGTGGGGAACGCCCGTCAACATGGGCAAGGACATCAATACGGAAGGCAACGAGATGTTCCCCTACGTCGATACCAACGGTAACCTGTATTTTTCCTCCGACGGACACGAAGGTCTGGGCGGCTTAGACGTTTTTTACGCCGAACTGAAAAGCGGGGTGGCCTACAAAGGCGTCGAGAACCTCGGCTACCCGGTAAATTCGGAGAAAGACGATTTCGGCTTTATCACCGATGCAGGCCGCACGTCGGGCTACTTCAGCAGTAACCGCAAGAAGGGCGTCAGCGATGACGATCTGTACAGTTTCCGGCGCAACTGCCGCCAGTTGAACATCTTAGTGTACGACGCGAAAACCAACGCGCTCCTCGAAGCCGCTGATGTACGCATTATCCGCAACGGGGCCAATCAGGAATTGAAAATAACCAACGGGGCGGGTCGCACCGATCTCTGCGTAGATACCAACACCGAATACGAATTTAAGGCCGTGAAGGAAGGCTACGCCATGAATAGCGTGAAATTTTCGACCCTTACACAGTCGCCCCGGCCGGTAATGACGGTATCGGTGTATTTGCAGAAGAGCGAGAACAGAGTGGTGAAAGGGATAGTGAAAACGGAAGTGAACCAGCGGCCCGCGCCGGGTGTGAAAGTGACGCTTCGCAACGACAGGGATAAATCCGTACAGACCGTAACAACCGGCCCCGACGGCGGGTACGAGTTCGACATGAAACCGGGTTCGCCGTACACCCTCACCGCACAGAAAAACAAGTACGCGACCAAGAAAACGCAGTACGCTAAGCAGAAAAGCAAATCGGCCAAAGTGCTGACCGACTCGCTGGGTCTGTACGGCGAAAACGACGTTTTCCAGCTCAAGAACGTGTACTATGACCTGAACAAGTTCTTCATTCGTGCGGATGCGGCTCAGGAACTCGAACATGTGGTGGCCTTGCTGAAAGAATACCCGACGATGAAAATCGAACTGCGGTCGCACACCGACGCCCGTTCCAACGATGCCTACAACCTGCGCTTATCCGAAAACCGGGCGCGGGCGGCCATGGATTATATCGTTTCCCGGGGTATCAGCCCATCCCGCTTGGTAGCCCGCGGTTATGGCGAAAGTGAAGTGGTGAATGGCTGCGTAGATGGCGTAAACTGCAACGAAGATGAGCACCAGCAAAACCGCCGTACCGAATTCAAAATCGTATCGGTGCAGTAGGATCAGGAAGTATAGAGGGTAAAAAAAGCGCGGTCGTCAGGCCGCGCTTTTTTGTGTTTCACGCTTAAAGGTCTACCCCTGATTAAACGCATTGGGTAACCCGCCGGATTTGGCGGGAAGTTTGTGGCCCGCAGATTAACAGGTAATCCGGTTAACTATTCCATTCTCCTTTTGCTACAAACTGCACCTGCCCGCCAATGCGCAGAGTATAAGCCCCGGTAGACTGTATCATTCCGTCCAGTTCGAGGAGCGACGGGCGTTGGCGTTCGTAGCCCTGTTCAACGCGCAGCCGGACGGAGTCTGTCCCCGAAAACCGATTTTTGAGGAGGTACGCCAGCAGGCAGGAAGCCGCGCTGCCGGTGGCCGGATCTTCGACAACCGCGCCGTTTTCGAGGCAGAACATCCGGGCGTTTAGTTGATTGACGGGTGAATGCGTTTCGCGGCAGAACAGGTAGAACGAAGACGTCAGGCCGTCGGTGCTGTTGGTTTTATGCAGGTTATGGAGCAATAGCCAGGTCAGGAAGGCGTCGGGGTCGAGCCGTACCGACCGCATGGCGGCCAGCGACCGCAGCGGAATAATCACATACGGTAACCCCGTCGACACCCATTCGATGGGATAATCTTCGTCAAGAGCATCTTCAGGAATATGAAACAGGTCGGCGATGTGCGCTGGACTGAACGTACGGCCGAAATGCGGTTGCGCAGCCGTAAGCCAGTGCCTATCACCCAGCGTTTCGACCCGGATTGGCCCGACCGGCAGGTTCAGCGTAACCGTGGCATCTGGGGCATTGAGCAGGTAGTTTGCTATCACGTACGCCGTGCCCAGCGTAGGGTGCCCGGCGAAGGGGATTTCGTATTCGGGCGTAAAAATTCGGGCATCAAAACCCGTTTCCGGCGAACCACCCGTCACGAAGGTTGTTTCCGGAAAGTTGATTTCCCGCGCCATCTGGCCCATTTGTGCATCGGTCAGCCCGGCCGCATCGGTAAACACACAAAGCTGATTTCCGGCGTAGCGGGTCTCGGCAAACACATCGACGATGTAAAAAGTCATAGAGATAATTCGAAGATACCTACCGCTGTCGGCCAAACTTGTACGTCGTGCCGATGCGGAAACCGAGGCCCTGATAACTGCCGCCCTGAAACTGCGAGATCACTTCGACCCGGAAGAAGGGGAAGATGCTCGGAATAAGGCCATCCAGCCCGTAGCCCAGTTCGGTGTAGTTGCGCGATGCGGGGGTGGCCAAATAATGCACGAATACGTTTTCTTTCAGGCCCAGCAGCCGCAGGGGGGCAATGCGGGTGATGAGGAATTTGCGGAACTCGACCAGCGCGTGGCCCTCAAAAAAGTGCTGTCGGGTGCTGTAGGTGTAATAGGGCAGCAACCGGAACGACGATACGGCATCGCCCTGCTGCAAAAAGAATTCGTTGCCCTGAAAGTGTTTAAAATCGGGAAAATACACGGTTCGGTTGTTCAGAAATCCACCCACCGACGCCTGATAACTCAGCGAACTGTAAATGCCCGTTTCAAGGGTGTGGCGGAGCGTGGCCTGCGCAAAATCATAATCTACATCGGCCATGCCGCGCCGGTAATTGACCGTTAGTTCGGGGCTGTTGTTGCGCAGGGCAATGCGGTTGCCGTTGCGGATGCGGTAGCGCGTCGGCGACAGCCGACCCGACGCGGTCAGGTTCAGAATCAGGGCGTTGTGGATCGTAAAATCGGTGCCGTTGGTCTCCGGGGTACTGGTTTCGGCATTTACGGGCTGGTTGGGCGTGTAGCTATACCGTTTCCAGTTGAAGAACGGTTTCAGATCGTCGCGGTAGTTGGCTAACTGCGACCGCCGGGCGTATTCCAGACTGCCCGTCAGGCTGATTTGGCCGTCGAGGGGTTTGGCCGCCACCGTCAGGTCAACGAAGTAGTTCTTCTGGTAAAGCTTCATAAAATTGCGCTCAAAAAACAGGGTGGTCAGGCTGTTGAGCGATGGACTGATGGGGTTATCCGGGTTGAACTGATAGAGAAACCGCCCGCCCGATAAGCCAATACTCGTTCCTTTGTGGGCGTACTGAGCCGTACCGTAGCCGATGACCTTTTTCCGGCCAAATTCGTACCGCCCCACGCCCGTCAGCGTCAGTCGATTCGTCTTCTTTTTGTCGTAGAAATGCCGGTACGTGAGGTCACTTTGCAGCGTGTAGCCTTCTACGGTGTTGTACTGAATGTCGGCCAGCAGTCCGCTGAAATTCAGCGTCGTCAGGCGGCTTTTATCTAACCGCCAGGTGTGGCCGCTGATAAACTGGCCGAAATTGACGTGCTGCGACGAATCACGGAGGGCCTTCGCCGAGTCTTTTTTTACCTCGGCCCGGTTCAGAATTTTCAGGCTGTCGCGCCGGACGTAGCTGTTGGTTTCGGCACTCGTGAGCGGCACCGTACGCAGTGAATCCCAGAACGCACTGCTGCGTTTACCGGCCAATGAATCCACCGTAATGGAGTCGTTGCGGGTCACGGCCACGTCTTCTTTGCGGTCCTTTCGGGCTTTATACTCCTGTTTTTCGTACTCTTTGATGAGTTTGCGCAGGTTTTTGGCCGACAGTTCTTTCTGACTACCCACCAGTTCGTCCATCTTTTTGGTCTTCAGGTCGGTTTTGGTCAGCGTGGTGGCGGGTTTTTCGATTTTGTCGTCGATCACTTTTACGTCTTCCACAAACGCCGGATTAATCGTGAACTGGCTGAACGATACGCTGCTGATGGCCTGCGCCGTAAATTTCACGCCGAAGTACGAGCCGTCGATGTTGTACCGCTGGTTGAGGGGCATCCAGACGCCCTGCACGGGGCTGTACACCTGCCGCGCTTTTACCGCAAACCCCTGCTGACTGATCGACTCCAACTGTAAACTATGAATGGCCCAGGTATCTTCGATGATGTAGATCGTACCCTTAAAAACACCGGTGCCGTATGACCGGGGGATGACGCTGATCTTGCTGATGTCGATGCCCTGTCCATCGGGTCCCTGCTCCCGAAACGTCCCTTCGTAGCTGAATTTGTAGTAGGCAAAAGCTTTGGGCGACAATGGCGAAACGGCTCCCACCACTTCAGGGCGGTAAAAACTGACGCCGTAAAACTGGTTGGGCGACACAAAATCGGTTTGCGAGTTCCGGTTGGCGATTACCCGTGTGCGGATGGTATTGGGTTGTTTAAAGGTTACTTCGGATACCGTTTCGTTGAGAATGGGCACCCCTTTTTTGAAGTTTGCTTCTTTTTCGGCCTTTTTCAGCTGGTCCCGATACAAAAATTCGAGGGGTAAATCCAGCACCGTTGCGGTTGTTTTGGTATAGTAGCGGGCCGTGTAGCTATTCACCTGCAAGGAGTGAAACCGGGCTTTGGCAATGGCCCGGCGCATGATGCTGTAGGCCGGGTCTTCTTTGCCTTTGCCTACGTTTACCTCCTTTAAATCGAACGACTGCTCGGCCAGCGTCATGTTTATCTCAACGGTACTGCCGCTCACCTCGACGGGTTTAATCTGCGTTTTAAAGCCCAGAAACTGATACACCAATTCGTAGGAACCCGGCTTCAGCATCAGTTCGTACCGGCCTTCGGCGTTGGCCATCGTGCCGGTTTGGGTGCCTTTGGCCACAACGGCCGCGTAGGGCAGCGGTTCGCCTTTTGCGTTGCGGATGGTGCCCCGAACGCCCGACTGGGCGAGTACAAGGTGCGTAGAAAACAAGAAGACGCAGAGTAGCAGAAATTTCATCAAGGTTTGGTTTGTATTCGGGTGGTAAACTACAAATGCCGCCGTGCGATTCCCGGCTACATTCGATAAGACCGGCGTTTTTCGTGTCGAACGGCGAAAATGATTCCCTGACGACCGGAAGATGCCGATTACAGGCGAAAGGTTGGTTAAGACGGTGTTAAAAAATGGAACACCATTGCTGCTTATCGGGCACCAGCCCGTTTCAGGCGGTCGTTGATGGCCCGACCCAGCCCCCGACCCGGCAGCGGCTCCGCGTAAATTACATCGACGTCCATGTTGTCCAAAGACCGGAGGTGGGCAAACAGGTTTTTGGCGGCTTCGGCCAGGTCGCCGGTAGGGGAGAGTACCCGCTGATGGTCACCCGCAATGCCGCCAAACGGTTCCCGAAAGGCCAGCGCCCCGGCCCGTTCGTATGGAACCAGCGGAATACTTTCGCCGGGTTTCAGCAAGATAAATGGCTTGCGGGGCGCGTAATGGCTGCTCAGCATACCCGGTGCCTGCGGGTTAGATGTGGAGTGGCTCCGCAACGCTACCGGCCCGATTATGGCTTCGATCTGCTCCAATGCCATGCCGCCCAACCGGTAAACGGTGGGTAGTTCGCCATCGGGGAAGCCAATAATTGTCGATTCGATGCCAATGTCGCATGGTCCGCCATCCAGCACGTACGGAATCCGGTCGCCGAGCTGGTCGGCTACGTGCTGCGCGGTGGTCGGGCTGATGTAGCCGAAGGGATTGGCACTCGGCGCGGCCAGCGGAAAATCGAGCAAACGCAGGAGCGACAACGTTAATGGATGGTTGGGAATGCGCACGGCCACCGTATCCAGCCCTGACGTAACGAGGTCGGGAACAATAGCCTGCTTCGGTAAAAGCAGTGTCAGCGGGCCGGGCCAGAACGTTTCGGCTAACTTCCGGGCCGTTTCGGGCACGTCCCGGACGTAGCGGGTGAGTTTATCGAGCGAATCGGTATGGACAATGAGCGGATCGAAGGCCGGGCGGTTCTTGACCCGAAAGATTTCCAGTACCGCGTCGGGATTCAGGGCGTTGCCCGCCAGCCCGTACACGGTTTCGGTCGGGATGCCGATTACATGGCCCTGTTCCAAATACTGTTTTGCCGCCTGACTGTCCGTTCCAATCGTCACCATAGCCGCAAAGATACGCGTAAAAAAAAGTAGATAATTTTTCAGCCTGACTGTCCGGTTTATCCCGTCCCGTTCGTCTTACCGGCGAAAACAGATTCTTTCACCCCACAATCAATACAACATCATGGAGAAGTTCATGCTTATTTTCCGCAACGAAGCCGCCCTGACCGAGTTTCGCCCGTCGCCCGAAGAAATGCAGGCCGAAATGCAAAAGTGGAACCAGTGGATCGGCGGCCTGGCCGCGCAGGGCAAATTGGGGGGGACAGATGCCCTGATGCCGACTGGGAAAGTGGTTACCGGCCGGCAAAACGTGGTGACGGATGGCCCCTTTATCGAAGGCAAAGAGATTGTGGGCGGCTACGCAGTGGTCAGCGCCGACACCATCGACGAAGCCATTGTTCTGGCTAATGGCTGCCCGATTTACGAGGTCGATGGCTCGGTAGAAGTCCGGCAATTGGTTAAATTTGAGTAGTTTACCCCGCGCTTCGGCCTTCCTGCCACCCGTTAACGGCACGAGGGCCGAAGCCGACTTACTGCCGCATGGCTCCAGCCGAACCGACTCCATCGAATCAACTCGTTGCCCACCTGTTTCGCCACGAAGCCGGGCGGATGGCTTCTGTGCTGACCTGTTTGCTGGGCTTCGACCGGCTCGACGTGGCCGAAGACATCGTGCAGGACGCCATGATGCTGGCTCTGCGGAGCTGGCCGGGGCAGGGCATTCCCGACAATCCGCGGGCGTGGCTTTACCGGGTGGCCAAAAATAAAGCCCTCGACTGGCTCCGGCGCGAAAAGCACACCCGGCATTTGCACACCGAATTGAGTCATCAACCGGAAAACGAGCCGGATGAAGCGGTTATGGATCGGGTATTTTTTGAGGATGAAATCGCGGACAGCCAACTCCGAATGCTGTTTGCCTGCTGCCATCCGGCCCTCAGCTTTGAGTCGCAGGTGGCCATGTGCCTGAAACTGCTGTGCGGGCTGAGCGTTCGCGAAATAGCCGGTGCCTTTTTGTCATCGCCGGACACCATCGAAAAGCGGCTTTACCGGGCGAAGGAGAGAATTCGGAGTGACGAAATTCAACTTGTCGTGCCGACGGGTCCGCAGCTACCGGCCCGGCTCGATGCCGTATTGACGAGTATTTACCTGCTTTTTAACGAAGGCTATACCTCCTCGCACCCCGATGTGCTGATACGGCAGGAATTGTGCGAAGAGGCCCTGCGGCTGTGTCTGTTACTCACGCAGCACCCGTCCATAAACCATCCGCCCGTGAACGCCCTGATGGCCTTGCTGTGCTTTCAGGCCGCCCGGTTCGAGGCCCGCACGGATACCCTCGGCGACATGGTACTGCTGCCCAATCAGGACCGCAGCCGCTGGAATACCGGGCTTATCCGGCAGGGCGAGATGTTTCTGAACCGTGCAGCCACCGGGGCGGTCGCCAGCCGCTACCACCTCGAAGCGACCATTGCGGCCCATCACTGCACGGCTCTAACCTACGAAGCCACCGACTGGGCCGCCATTTTGACCTGTTACGATCACCTCTTGGGCCAGTATCCGTCGCCCATTGTGGCCCTGCACCGGGCGGTGGCCGTAGCGCATGTCGATGGTCCGGCACAGGCCCTGGCCGAGGTTACGAACCTGACCGGTCTGGACCGCAATCAGTATTACCACGCTGTGCTGGGCGACCTTTATCAGCGCAACCAGCAGCCCGAACCCGCCCGGCAGCACTACCGGCGGGCCATTCAGCTAACGCCCTCCACCGCCGAGCGGAGATTATTGGCGCAGACGTTACAAAACCTGTAACTTGGGTTTTATCTCTCCGGGTTCTATGCTTCCTATTCGTGGTAAACGGGCGTTGGTGTTCCGGCTGGCTGCTATTCCAACGGCGGCTCTGCTGGCGTCGCATTTTATCGCCTACCAGCGGTTTCCGTGGCAACCGGCCTACCGGTTTCCAACGGTTTATTTTCTGATGATCGCTACCCTGATTATCGCCTGCTGGGAGGTAAACCTGGAAGTGTTCCGGCGGCTGGACCGAACGATGCCGTTTCACCGGAACCCACTCCGGCGCATTGGCTGGCAGGTGGGCGTGGGTGGTTTGTTTACCGCGCTGACGTTTGGCGTAGTCTTCTCGCTGATCGCGCTGATTAGCTACGGGCACTTGCCGTCGCCGACGGCATTCATTTATGGCCTGTTTATCTGTTTCGGTATTGCCGGCATCATCAACGCCGTTTACGTGGGGCTGTACTTAGTCGACGTCATTTACTGGCAGAAAAGCCAGACGGCCGGGCAACTCAATCAGCAGTTGGCCAATCAGCAAACAGAGGTAGTGACGCTGGTTGAATCCGAATCCGGCCCACGGGTGACGGCGGAAACGGGTACGCGGCCGAAACCCGCCCTGGCCGGTATCCTGATCGAGATGGGCAATCAAACGCAGCAACTCCGCCCCGACGAGATCGCTTATTTTTACTCGTCTGGTGGCATTGTGCAACTCATCCGCACCGACGGCCGCAAACTGACCACTTCCTACGATGCGCTGACGGCCCTGAATGACCGCCTGTCTCCGGCGCAGTTTTTTCAGATCAACCGGCAATACGTTGTCAACCTGAACGCCGTACGGGCGGTCCGGGATGATGTCAACCGGAAACTGACCATCACGCTCATCCCGGCGCTCAGTGCCGGACAACGTGAAGAGCGCGTAACCATCAGCCGCTACCGCAGCGGTGAGTTTCAGCGGTGGCTCAGCCGGGCGGCAACGGCCTGATGGACAAGGGCTGACCATTCATCTTCCGGTTGGGTACCATTCGTTGGTTTCTGCCCGGAACCGATGCAGCGCAGCCATTACGGGGCGGTTCTTTGCGTCAGAAAGAGCGCCGGGTGGCGTTCCGCACAAAAAAACCAACACACATTTTTATGAAAACCAACTGGCCTCTACTGCTGCTGGGCGTTGCGCTGGCCCTGCCCGCAGCCGCTCAACCACACGGACCATCTGATGATGAAACAGCGGCTGACGGCATCCGCACGGCGATTGCCCCGCTAACGGTGGCCGAACGGCAATACGCCGTCGACCTGCTTCAGAAAACAAAGGCCGATCTGCTGCAATCCGTTGCGGTTTTATCGGCGGCTCAACTCACCTACAAAGCCGATTCGACGCGCTGGTCCATTGCGCAGTGCGTCGAACACATCACGCTGGCTGAAATCGGTATCTTTCAGATCGAACAGGGCGCGATGCAAACACCCGCTGACCCCGCCAAACGCAGTGAAATCACCGTGACCGACACGCAGATATTCTCCATCCTGACTAACCGCAAGGGCAAAGTGCAGTCGCCGGAGCAGATTAAACCCACGGGCCGGTTCCCCTCGACCGAGGCCGCGCTGCAAACCTTCGGGCAGCAGCGCGATAAAACGATTGCCTACGTACAAACCACGCCCGATGATTTGCGGACCCACTACTGGAAACACCCGGCCACCGGCACCGTCGATGCCTATCAGACGATTCTATTGCTGGCGGCTCACGGCGAACGGCACCGGCTACAGATCGAAGAAGTGAAAGCGGGGCCTGGTTTTCCGACCCGGTGAGTGACCGGAAATTGTCGAAGCCCCATCCGTAATTGATGGGGCTTCGTTGCTTTACAGACGGGTTAGTTGCTTATCTTTCGCAACGTTTTTTGTCCGTTCCCGACTGTTTCTTCTCCTAACTGCTGCATGGATAGTTTCCAGATTAAAAAAGCCCCCGTTGTCTACGATGCCGTGATTGTTGGGTCGGGTGCGGGGGGCGGTATGGCCGCCTACATGCTCGCCAAAGCGGGTGCCAACGTGCTGATGCTCGAAGCGGGCGGCTATTTCGATCCTGCCGACCCCAAGTACATCACCCAACTCAAATGGCCCTGGGAGTCGCCCCGGCGCGGGGCGGGCACGACGCGGGCGTTCGGCGATTTCGACGCGGCCTGGGGCGGCTGGGACATCGAGGGCGAACCCTATTCGGCCAAACCCGGTACCGAATTTCACTGGTTCCGCTCCCGGATGCTCGGCGGACGCACCAACCACTGGGGCCGCATTTCGCTCCGCTTTGGTCCCGACGATTTCCGGCGCGGCTCACTCACGGGCGTGGGCGACGACTGGCCCATCGGCTACGACGACATCAAACCCTTCTACGACCGGGTCGATAAGCTGATCGGTATTTTCGGCTCCGTGGAGAATTTCCCCAACGAACCCGACGGTCATTTTCTGCCCGCCCCCAAGCCGCGACTGCACGAGTTGATGCTCAAAAAGGCGGGTAAAAGCATCGGCGTACCGGTGATTCCCTCGCGGATGGCTATCCTCACCAAAGCCATCAACAACGAGCGCGGGCAGTGTTTTTACTGCCATCAGTGCAACCGGGGCTGCTCGGCTTACGCCGACTTTTCAGCCTCATCGGTGCTGGTGATTCCGGCCATGAAAACCGGCAACCTCACGCTCATCAACGGGGCGATGGTGCGCGAAGTCCTCACCGACGCCAAAACCGGTCTGGCTACGGGCGTGTCCTACGTTGATACGGTGAGTTTGCAGGAGATCAGCGTGCAGGCCAAAACGGTCATTCTGGGGGCGAGTGCCTGCGAATCGGCGCGGCTGCTGCTGAACTCCAAGTCGGCCCGTTTCCCCAACGGACTGGCCAATACGAGTGGTGTAATCGGCAAGTACCTGAACGATTCCACGGGCGCGTCGCGGTCGGCGTTTGTGCCGTCGCTGATGGACCGCAAACGCTACAACGAGGACGGTGTCGGCGGGATGCACGTCTACACGCCCTGGTGGCTCGACAGCCGTAAATTGGACTTCCCGCGCGGCTACCACATCGAATACGGGGGTGGCATGGGCATGCCCGGCTACGGCTTTGGCGCGGGAATCGAGAGCCTGAATGGTAAAATTGCCGGTCGGGATGGCAAAACGAAACCCGCCGGTGGCTACGGGGAGGGCCTGAAAGACGATTTGCGCCGGTTTTACGGGGCCTACGTCGGCATGGCCGGTCGGGGGGAGCCGGTGCCTTTGGAAAGCAACTACTGTGAAATTGACCCCAACACGGTGGATAAATACGGGATTCCGACGCTGCGGTTCAACTACAAATGGGCCGACGCCGAGATCAAACAGGCCAAACACATGCAGGATACCTTCGAGGAGATGATTCATGCCATGGGCGGCATTGCGATGGGCGAAAAACCCGGAGCCGACCGCAACTACGGCCTGGAAGCCCCCGGCAAAATCATTCACGAAGTGGGTACGGTGCGGATGGGCAATGATCCGGCGAAATCGGCCCTGAACAAGTTTCAGCAGGCGCACGACGTGAAGAATCTGTTCGTAGTCGATGCGGCTCCGTTCGTATCGCAGGGCGATAAAAACGTCACCTGGACAATCTTAGCCAGTTCGATGCGCACTTCGGAGTATATTATTGATCAGGTGAAGAGAAAGAATATATAATCAAACCCCAACCCCTAAAGGGGCTTCACTGAGTTGGCAACCGATAGCTAAGTTAGTGAAGCCCCTTCAGGGGTTGGGGTAAACGTTCATCCTATGAAACGCAGAGATACACTTAAAGCCCTGACCTTAAGCTCGTTTGGCTTAGCGGTTGGCCCGGTCGAAGCCGCCGTACCGGAGCGGTTGGAGCCGAAACCCGCCCTGAAAGTTCCTGGCGGTCGGCAAAAGTTTGAAGCTGAACGCGATGCCGCCCTGAACGCGGAGAAGTTCTTTACCCCGGCCGAACTACAAACGGTAACGGTGCTGAGCGATATCATTATTCCGGCCGACGCGAAGTCGGGGAGTGCGTCGCAGGCGGGTGTACCGGCTTTTATCGAGTTTATGATGAAAGACCAGCCCCGCAACCAGACGCCCATGCGTGGAGGCCTGCGCTGGCTCGACAATAAATGCGTCAGCCGCTACGGCAAGCCCTTTGCGCAATGCACGAAAGCGCAGCAGATCGAGATCGTGGATCAGATTGCTTACCCTGGCAAGGCGACTCCCGACATGACGCAGGGCGTGGCGTTTTTCAGCACGATGCGGAATTTTGTGGTGACGGGCTTTTACACCAGCAAGATGGGTGTCACCGACATCGGCTACATCGGCAACGTACCCAACAACTGGGAAGGGGTGCCGCCCGACGTGCTGGCGCAGTACGGCCTGAGCTACGACGACAAATAAGGGAAGGCTGGCCGATGGGTCAGCCTTTTTTAATGGCCTGCCGGTTCAGGCCGTAGGCAACTCGATCAGAAATTCGGCACTTTCGCCATCCCGCGTGGCAACGGTCAGGGTGCCGCCATGCCCCTTCGTCACGATGTCGTAGGAGAGCGACAGGCCCAGCCCGGTGCCCTCGCCGGTGGGTTTGGTGGTGAAAAAGGGGTGGAAAATTTTGTCCCGCACCACCGGCGAAATACCGACACCGTTGTCGAGCACCCGGATCTGAACCGAATTGTTGGTGCGGTTCGTGCTGACCATCACCGTTGGCTGGTAGGTAGCCGACGCTTGCTGCTGCTGCTTCTGATGAATGGAATAGAAGGCATTGTTGAACAGGTTCAGCAGGACCCGCCCAATATCCTGCCCCGCCACGGTAATCAGGCCCAGATCAGCATCGAAATCGGTGATCAACTGCGCATTAAAATCCTTGTCTTTGGCTCGCATGCCGTGGTAGCTGAGCCGCAGAAACTCGTCGGTCAGGGCGTTGAGGTCCGTTGGCTCCTGCGCCCCGGTGCTGGTTCGCGAGTGCTCCAGCATCCCCCGGACAATGCTGGCGGCCCGGTTGCCGTGGTGCGAAATTTTCTGAAGATTCCGTTCCAGATCGCCCAGTAGTTCGGCTTCCAGTTCGGGGTCGCGGTTGGGTTTATGGTGTTCGTCGCACAGCTCTGTTACCAGTTCGGCGCTGATGTCGGCGAAGTTGGTGACGAAGTTGAGGGGGTTCTGAATCTCGTGGGCAATGCCCGCCGTGAGTTCGCCCAGACTGGCCATTTTCTCTTTCTGTACCAACTGATTCTGGGTCGCGTGCAGGTTGTTCAGCGTGTGCTGTAGTTCTTCGGAACGGCGCAGCAGCAGGTTATTTTTCTCGGCGATCAGGGTCAGCGCACGGGTATTGGTATCATAGAAAACTAAGGCGATCACCACCACAATCAGCATCAGCCCGAAAATTACGTTCAGCCGGAACAGCAGTCGGTATTTATCGGCCAGCAGGTGGGGCACCGGAATGCCGGCGTATTCGAGATACCACACAACCAGGAGCAGCAGCGTCGACAGGGCCAGCAAAATCAGTCCACCCGTTCGGCCCAGCAGCAGCGTGGCCAGCAGGGGCTGCACGGCGGTCCAGGCCAGTTGCTCGGACGAGAAACCGCCCTGGTAGTAACCGCATACAAAAACCGCCTGGGCAACCAGGATATTAAAAATGTAGCCCGTCGCCGTGTAGTTGATCAGGCCCGATTTAAAGGTCAGCAACAGCAGCAGGAAGAGCACAAACGTCGTCAGGAGATTGTGAACACCCGGCCAGAAATCGGACCACCAACTCAGGGCCACATAATTCAGCGAGAACAGGCTGGTCAGCAGTACTGAATTGACAATAATACGTGCCCGGCGGTAATCGTCGTCAGTACCCGCAAAGTGCCGGGGAAAAAAGTAAGCCGGTATTCGTTGCAGCATGGATATGAGATCAGATTTTGTCTTTGAGCCGAGAGATAATCACCTCGAAAAATAGAAAAATCCCGTATAATAACCCCCACACGACCATAATTCCTTTCAACCAGAACGGCGGGTCAATCGAATAGGGCAGCCCCCGCTTGTATCGCCAGGCGTCGTACCATTTCAGTGGCAGAAACACGGCCGGTTCGTGGAGTTTCCAGACGCTGCATTCCGGTTCCTTCGAGCCGGACGCGTCCAGAATGCAGTTGACGGCCCGCCGGGCGGCTTCGTTGGCTCCCTCCATCGTGGCTAAGTCGGTATTGGTCCGTACGTAGTCAGACGCCAGAAACAGGTTTGGAATACCAACGTGCGCTTCGGGCCGCAGTGCCCAGCTATTGACGGTATTCACCAACAGGGGTTCGTGGTTCACCAGCGTTGGATTGGCCACGGGCATTCCTACTGTGGCGAAGGCCGGGTCTGTGGCGGCCGGTGGTTCCTGCTCGTTCAGCGAATGATCCAGGTAATAGCCGTGGTATGTATTTGGGCCGTTTTTGTATGATCCCTGAAGCATATTATCGGTCAGGACCGGCGGTTGGTTATCTTCGTTGAGGCTCTTTTTTAGCTGCAGCCACACCCGGTGCGCAATCTGGTCGAAGGTGGTGCATTCGTTGCCTTTCAGCGGCAGAACCGACAACTCTTCCGGCGTTGTACCGGGTGGGGGTGGAAAGGGCATGTCTGTTGGCGGTCCCGGAAAGGGAACGCTCCAGTCCGAAATGTCGACCGAAAAAACGCATTTTACTAACCCATCGCCCCGCTGCGTGAGGTCGAAGTTGGGCCAGAACTGGGTTTGGGAGATGGACGTCAGTGCCCATTCGGTGTCGACGTACAGGCAGTGGCCCCGCACTACGTCGACTTCTTTATTGAGGTAAAACTGGATGCCGTTCATCCAGGCGACATAGTTGGCCAGCGTGTCGAGACTGTTTAAACTGGTGAGTTCCTTCTTGGCATTATCAGGCAGCAGTACCGATGTGGCCTCAATGGGGGTTGCCAGCAGATAATAATCACCCTTGGCCGGTGGATTGTAGGCAAACGGGTCCGGTGGATTGTAGGCAAACGGGTCCGATGTGGGAATGGGGGGAGCCGGTGCGCCCTGGGCATCTACCCATTTCTGCGCTTCCCTCCAGTCGCGGATGGTGACCGACTTGATGCGTCCCTCTTCCTTGATGCGTCCCTCCTCGTAGACTAATCCCTGAACCAGCGCCCCCATGTGAAACGTAACACCCTTGTCGTGCAGGTACTTTTTCCACGGTTCCAGCCATACTTTATTGGTTGGGCCGTTGAGTACCCGGTCGGTATGAATGCCGGGGTTGGTTACATTGAACAGCAACTGGAGAAAAATATCGCCCCCCGTTTTAGTACTGGCATACTTGGCATTAGCGGCCACCAACGACCGGGTAAGGCCTTCAACGAGCAGACTTTGGTAGGCCTTGGAGTACTTATCGGCTTCCATAAATTCCCACCAGCCAATTTTTTCGTAATCCAGATCGCGCCGTTTCTGGCAGGAAGTCATCAGTTGCCACACCTTACCGGCAAAAAAACGGGCTTCGTGGGGGGCCAAACCCGTATCGTCCCGGTGCAGAAGGGCCAGCGCGGCCTCGATGTCGGCCAGCGACTGCGGAAAGCTAACGATGGTGACGATGGGTGCTTTACTATACCGTAAAATTCCGACCCGATCTACATCGACTAAGTTGTCGTACACACCACGCCGGTTTTTTTGCCCGGACGGGTCGGTGTACGGAATGCGTCGCATGGTATCGGTAATGTGGCGGTAGAAACCCGGAAAAAACCGAAAGCCGTGTTCGCCGGGCAGTGACCGGTCGTCGGTGGTGGGACTGGCGTCGGTGGCGGGATCTACTCCGGTCTGGTCCGAGCCGGGAACGTTGACCGACCGGGCTTTACCGCCGAGGTATTGCGGTTTCTTTTCGTAGACATCGACTTCAAAGCCCCGTTCGATCAATTCGTGGGCAGCACTCAGCCCGGCCACACCGCCACCGAGGATAACTACTTTTGGCATAAGACAACAGGTTTAGAAAGAGGCATGGAATAATAGTCTCAATCTAAGCAAATAATCTGACGCATGAAAATTTGAATATTTTAAGGCAAATATCTGTTATGCAATGAGTTGTAAAGTAAAGTTGGACGATGTCAGGCCACTCATTCGGTCATTTAATGAACCATATTCAAGACTGAGTGGACCGGTACCGAATGAGTCGGGGTCGGCGCATGGGAATGTATTCCGGTCGGTACAGGGCTATACTTCGGAATAGCAGGGGCGTGATGGACCACAGGAAGCGGGCGAGCCGGGGGTAGCGCGGCAGGGCGTGCAACAGCCGGGCTACCCGCGTCCGCACGGGGATTTGGCGGAGGAGCCAGTGACTAAATACCCGCTGCCGGTACTGCGTAAACCCAAACGTGTTTTGGGTGAAGGCATCGGCTATTTCGAGGGCGGCTGCTTCGCCGTAGGCCAGCGCAAAGGCAATGCCCTCGCCAAACAGCGGTTCGGCCCCGGCGGCATCGCCCACCAGCAGCACACGCGGGCGGGACAGCTCCGTATCGGCACCGAGCCACGGAATCGGATGCCCTTCGAGCGGGTAGTCGGCTAAGTGGTGCTGCCGGTTGCGCAGTTGCTCCGCCAGCGTTGCCTTCAGTGCAATCCGTGCCAAGTTGGGGCGTACCCGACCGTCGAAAATCCCCCGATTCATGTACGGTTTACCCGCGACGAAACTGGGGAAATCCCAGTAATAACCCTGTAACCCCTGCATCATCGGCGTAAAATCGAAGGCCGCGATTCGTTCGCGAAAGAGGGGAGAACTGGGTTCGTCGGGCGTTAATACCTCCAGCAGCCGTGCCGTGTGGGTTTGTCCGCCCCAGTTTAATTGCCGCTTTACGATGCTGAGGGCACCATCGGCCGCGACCACCACCCTTGCTGCGTAGGTGCGTTGGGTAGTGACCACCCGGATGTGATCGACTTGTGGCGTTACACTCAAAACACCCTCGCCCTGATGCACGTCGATACCCCGTTGCTGCCCTTGCCGAACGAGCCAGTGGTCGAATTCGTCGCGCCGAATGATGCGCATCACGGCCGGTTCGGCTAAGGAGAAAACGAGTTTATCAAAGCGGATGTGGAGTTCGTCAATCACCACGTGGGGGGCGTCGAACGTTAATCCGAGTTGTGTCAGTATGGCGGTACCGAACTGGGTCACACCCCCGCCACAGAGTTTTTTGCGGGGGTGAACGGCCCGGTCGACCACCACAATTCGCCCGGCCCAGGCTGGATTCAGTTGAACCAGGTGCAGGGCCGTCGACATACCGGCCGGGCCGGAGCCAACAATCAGGACATCAACGGGCAGCGCGTCGGCCATAAAAGGATTCGTAAAATCAGTCGGTTAGAACTCGTGCAGAAAGGCCCGCACCGTTTTGAAATACAGGTCCGGTACTTCGCGGTAGGTAGCGTGGGAGGCATTGGGAAAAACCACGAGCCGGGCTTTGGGCGAGCGTTTAGTGCCGGTATGTTGCTGAAAATACCGGGTCGATTCGGGAGAGGCTTCGTCGTACTGGCCGCAGAGATAGAGCACCGGCAGGGTCAGGTTTTTGAGCCGGTCGACGCAGGTGTATCCTTTCAGATTTCCCATCGCGATGGTTTCATCCGGTCCCCACATGGTTTCGTAAACGACCTTGCCAAAACCGGTGTTAGGCGGCACGTTCGCGGGCTTGTTTCGCCAGACATGCAAGCTGTAATAGACGTTCAGGGCGTCCTGATACGCTTTCTGCCCGATCGAATCGGTGGCTTTGTCCAGGCGGATGGCCCGTTGCGTGGCCGGGGGCAGTTGGGCGATATAGCGGGTCGCGTCGTTGGTCCAGCGGGTAGCATCCAAACACGGGCTGGATTCGATGACGGAGACAATGTTCGCCGGTTTTTTGGTCAGCAAATATTCCGTGGCCAGCGTCGTTCCCCACGAATGACCGAGCAGGTGCAGTTTGGGGTAGCCGAGGGTTTTTACCACCTGATCCAGTTCATCCACAAACCGGCCGAGCGTCCACAGGCTGGTATCGTCGGGGCGGTCTGATTTGCCGCAACCGAGTTGGTCGTAGATGATGACCGGGCGTTCGTCGGCCAGCGCGGCAAACCCGGCAAAGCCCGCGCTGGTCGAACCTGGTCCGCCGTGCAGCGTCAGCAGGGGAATACCGGGTTTACCGACGCCCATGATTTTGTACCAGACCTTGCCGCCCGGTACGTCGATAAATCCTTCTTTTTCCGTCGGCTGCGCCCATGCCAATGGGGTGAATAGAGTGAAGAGCGTGATCAGGCGGGCCGCGTTTCGGGTAAATGACATGAGACGATACGGGTTAAGGGAGGGCTTGTTGCGATGACTTGGGCCGGCCATATTATGACCACTCAAAGAAATAGTATCTATGCCAGTATCTCGTCATTTAGGAATTTCCATTGTGGATTCAAATCAGCTATTCGGGTATTTTTCTTCACTTGAATCCACCCTTTCAGTTCTTTCTCCCGCTCAATTGCATTGAGTACATACGGATGATGTTCCCAGTACACCAGATTATAACAGTAGTACTTACCCGCAAAGCTGTCCGACTTACCACGATTTTCGTAATGTTCCTGTATTCGCCGAATCAGATCATTTGTCATACCCGTGTATAAGACGGTTTTGGCGGGGTTTGTGGTGATGTAGACATAGTAATTATGTGCTTTCATAAAAGGTGGGCGGGTTAGTCTGATTGATTTTACAGTGAGGGTTACCTGCTGATAGTTTGTCGTGCTGAGGAACGAAGCATCTTGGCTACCAAATCGCTAAGATGCTTCGTTCCTCAGCATGACAAACTATCAGAATGATAAATAAGATTGACGTCTTGGCAAAACGTGCATTAGCGGCTTTTCTGCGTCAGGTACTCAACTGTGAGGTGGCTGAGGGCCTTCACGCCCAGGCCGAAACCGCTTTCGTCGATCTGGAAATCGGGTGTATGGTGCGGGGCCGCGTCTTCGGCTTTTTTGTTCAGCGCCTTGCCGCCGAGAAAGAAAAAGAAGCCCGGCACTTTCTGCTGGTAAAACGAAAAGTCTTCGGCGATGGTCGTGGCCGGGGTGATCTGCACGCTCGCTTTTCCGGCCAGCCGTTCAAGGGTCGGCACCATCTGAGCGGTCAGGTTGGGGTCGTTCACCGTAGCCGGGTACATGATGTCGATTTTGACGGTGGCCTTGGCGCCCGCACTTTCGGCAATATTGGTCGCTATCTCGTTGATGCGCCGGTGAATGGTCTGCTGCATGTCGGGCGAAAACGAGCGGATGGTGCCGATCATGTTCACTTCTTCGGGGATGATGTTTTGCCGGTTGCCGCCGTTGAACGCGCCTACCGAGACCACCGCACCATTCTCCGTCAGGGGTAAATTCCGGCTCACAATCGTTTGCAGGCCCATCACAATTTGCGATCCCGTCACAATCGGGTCGACACCCAGCCAGGGATTGGCCCCGTGCGTCGATTTGCCTTTCACGTTGATGCTGTATTGATCCACGGCGGCCATCAGCGACCCCGACCGGTACCGGATGGTATTCACGTCGATCTCGGATTTGATGTGCAGCCCGAAAATCGCGTCGACGTGCGGGTTTTCGAGGACACCCTCTTTCACCATCAACTGCGCCCCGCCTTCTTCGCCAGCGGGGGCACCTTCTTCGGCGGGTTGAAAAATGAATTTCACCGTACCGGCCAGTTCGCTGCGCACCGACGCCAGCACTTCGGCCGTACCCATGAGCATGGCCATGTGCGAATCGTGCCCGCAGGCGTGCATGACGCCGGTTTTTTGCCCGCCGAATTCCGTCGTCGTGGTCGATTTAAACGGCAAGTCGCCCCGTTCCACCACGGGCAGCGCGTCCATGTCGGCCCGCAACGCCACCACCGGACCCGGTTTGCCGCCTTTCAGAATACCGACCACGCCCGTTTTGCCAACACCCGTTTTCACCTCGATGCCCAGCGATTGCAGGTGCGCGGCTATTTTGGCGGCTGTCTGAAACTCCCGGTTGCCGAGTTCGGGATGCTGGTGAAAATCACGTCGCCAGGTAATGAGTTTGGGTGTCAGCGCATCGGTGGTTTTATCCATCCGGGCCAGCAGCGCAGCATTGGTTTGGGCCGAACCGATGAGTGGTAAACCGGCTAAGAGCAGGGTAAATAAGGGTTTGTTGAGGTGTTGCATGAGGTTGTAGCTGAGAAATGGCACTCTTTCCGGTAAAACTACATCAGTTTCCGTAACCGAAGGGCGAGTGAGTCTTTTCGGTACCGGCCCCGCATGGTGAGCGTACTGTCGTTGAGAAACTGGTAGTGGACGTTGGCCGAGTCGCCTGGTTCGCCGTTCTCCTTTGGGAAATTGATGCGCATGGTTTTGGTGGCTTCGTCCAGGTCGTACTGGCCGTGCAGGTCTTTCGTCTGAAACCTGTCGGGATGGTATTTGAAGAGACAACCGTATCGCCACTCGAAATAGACCTTCGACCAGACCGAATCCTGGTACGCCGACGGAACCACTAATTGCTGATTGCGCGAAATGCTTTCCACTTTCCAGACCCCGTTCAGATTGGTTTTCGGCTCAAATCCATCCCGCAGTCGGTAAATTTTCCAGAAGGCACTGCCAATCATCAGGATGCGCAGGGCATTCAGGGCCAGTAGTTTACCATTGATGTTAATCCGCTCCTGATACGATAGAAACGCCACACGTAATTTGTCAAAATCCAGCAGCATCAGAAAAATAAGCAGGCCGGTGTAATGCAGCGCGTTGTAGTACGCCAGGGGCGAAATCTGGTAAAAATGGTCGATCAGATCGATGTTTACCATCACGGGCAGCAGCACAAAAACGCCAATCAGCCGGGTCCGCCGAAACAGCAGCAGGATGCAGCCAATCACCTGCGTCCAGCCCAGAATGTAGGCCATCGTCTGTGAGTAGCCGTAATACGTCCAGGTCAGCCAGAAGCCATTCAGGTCGCCGATGGGTGTTTCGAGGATGTAGCGCGGGGGCTGAAACTGGGTCTTCAGAATCTTGGCGGCCCCGTAGCCTGTAACGGAGTTCGCAACATAAAAGGCAATGATGGTTTGGAAAATCGCGTGAAGCTGTTCGCCTTTGCCGCTGCGTTCCCAAAAAAAGGCAATGATTCCGCTGAGCACCAGCATACCACCCAGCACCGGCAGCCATTGTTGCCAGTCATCGGCTATCCCAAACTGCCAGCGCGAGGTGGTTTCGGAAAGCTGCGTCAGGCCAATGGCCACGAAGATCAGGCCCAGCGTCTCGAAGAATTTAAGCCAGTAGGAGCGGGCGGCAAGCATAGTTGTATGGTTTAAGAGGTGGCTGATTCGCTGGTAAAATAAGGTATTTATCAATCCGTCAGCGGGTTACCCCTGCCAATTATCCACTAAGCAGCCGGAAGAAGAATGATAAACGTGGTGCCCTCACCTTCGTGGCTTACAACCGTTAGCGTACCGCCGTGCCCTTTGGTAATGATATCGAAACTCAGCGACAGCCCCAACCCCGTACCGCTGCCGCTGGGCTTGGTGGTGAAGAAGGGCTGAAAAATCTTTTGCTGTACCCCTTCGGGCATGCCCGTGCCATTGTCCTGAATGCGGATTTCTGCACGGTGATCAAGTTGACGGGTTGTCACCGTAACGGCAGGCTGATACGTCGTCGGCGCATCGCCCTGTCGTTCGCGCACGGCATAGAAGGCGTTGTTGAGCAGATTCAGCACGACCCGGCCAATGTCCTGCGCCACCACGGGCACTGGTTTAGCGTTCGGGTCGAAATCGGTTACCAGCGCACAGTTGAAGGTTTTGTCTTTGGCCCGCAGGCCGTGATAGGCCAGCCGAAGGTACTCATCGCACAGGGCATTGAGATCGGTCGGTTCTTTCTGGCCGGTAGTGGTGCGGGCGTGTTCGAGCATGCCCCGGACAATGCCGGAGGCCCGTTTACCGTGAAGGCTGATCTTTTCCAGATTTTGCTTCAAATCGCCCAGCAACTCGGTTTCCAGCTCGGGGTCACGGGCGGGGCTTTGCTGTTCGTCTTCCAGTTCACCGACCAGCTCGGCCGATACCTCCGCAAAGTTGTTCACGAAGTTGAGGGGGTTCTGAATTTCGTGGGCAATGCCCGCCGTCAGTTCACCCAAGCTGGCCATCTTCTCGCTCTGAATGAGTTGCGCCTGTGTGGCTTTGAGGTGATCGAGCGAGGTCTGCAGTTCAGTCGTCCGCTCCTGTACCTGCCGTTCGAGCCGCTCGTTCTCGCTGGCAATCATATTGCTGCGTTCAATCTCCCGTTCCCGTTCGAGTTGCTCCTTTTCGAGGGCTTGCTGACTCACCTGTTGGCTGACCTGATTGAAACGCCCAACCAGCGCGCCCGAAAAGAAGATAATCATCCAGGCAAAACAGGCACTTTCGAGGTATTCGGGGAAATTAAGACTCAGACGCAGCACGTCGGACCCGAGCAGGAAACTGCTTAACTGACTGGCCAGGGTGACTGACCATAAACCGAACAGCGGCAAAATGGCAATAAGCGATGAACGGGCCTGCCGGGAGCCACGCTGAATGATCTGCACGTTCATGATAATGACCAGGAGGTAAACGATTCGGATCATCACTTCGAGACTTATCGCTAATCCGTAGGTCGGAAAATGCGGTACGCCGTACGCAAATAGTTGAATGACAGTCAATACCGTCGTCAGCAGCAGGGTGTAGGTGATGCTGCGGTTCAGCGTTTTTTGGGCAGCCACCGGCCGCAGAAATACCCGGATGGACTGGGTGAAAAATAGGAAATAGAGAATAAAGAAAAAGTTGCCGACGGCTTTGATGGCAATGGGGTACTCTGGAAAAAAAGCCAATTGCATCCGATAAGCGTTCCGGTCGAGGGCGATAAACAGGATGCAGATGCCGAAATAAAGATAAGTCCGGTCGCGGATACCGATAAAGATGAGCAGGTTACAGATGGCGGCCAGCAGGAGCACCCCCAACAGCATACCGTCGATGTAGTAATCCTGCCACCCACCCGTCAGGAACGACCGGAAAGCCGTCTCTACCCGTCCGGCTTCCGTTTGCAGGCCCGGCTCGATATAGGTCCGTCTGGCCCGCCAGAAAACAACCTCTGACCGCTGATACAGCGTTTTTGTTTCACCCGGCTGAAGGGAGATGAACAGGCGGTTTCGCTCCCGAATGCCATTATGCACCGTGATTTGACTGCGGGGGCGCGAACTACCGGCCTGCTGATGCAGCCATCGACCGTTTGCCGGGGTGTACAAATCGAAATAGTCGCTGTAAAAATCGGTACAGAACAGCTTAACCGGTTTAGACAGGTTGTTTCGGACCCGCATCCGAAGCCAGTACACGCCCGACTGCCGGTTTGGATTGAGGGGTTTGTCGTAATAAAAGCGTCCTGATTGCGGGGACTGGCTCACCTGATTGATGGTGAGGTCACCCGTCGAATCGTCCAGTAACTGGAAATGCGTCGAATCGATGGCATATTCCGTCGTGTCCGTCATCAGTTCGTAGACCGGCGGCAGGCCCGTCTGCGCCAGGCTGGAAAAACTAACGATCAAACTGAGAATGAAAACAATACATTTCATGGAAAAACAGGTTGAATCAGGGGCCATCGCCGGGCCGGTCCTCACAAACACATCAGCGCGACGTACGTTTCAATACCCTCCCAGAGGTTGCGGATGCGGAGGTTCTCATTTTCGGCGTGCTGGTTGTTGTCGTGGTTGGCAATGGGCACGGTCAGCGTGGGTGTGTTCAGGTACTGCCGGAAAACGTACAGCGGCAGACTCCCGCCCGAACTGGGTAACAAAACGATCTCATCTTTTACCGTCGACTGTACCGCCTTAATGACCGTCTGCGCAATGGGCAAATCCATCGGGGTGCGGTGGGCGTTGTAGCCATCCTTGGCCGTTATCCGGGCGATGTGCGGGTATTTCAGCCGCTCGTCGTCGGTGATGCTTTCGTTTTGGGTGACGTAATACCCCTGCGCTACCACATGGTCAATCACCTTCTGCACCTGCCGTTTGGCGTCGTTGCCCAGCACGAGCCGCAGGTCCAGGGCCGCCGTGGCGGAGGTCGGAATGACGTTCGCCGTCAGCTTACCTACGTTGGCACTCGACAAACCGCTGACGTTGAGCGAAGGCAGGGTGATGAGTTCGACCAATGATTTACCTCCGCCCTCCGCCTGCCCGAAGCCTAATTCCTGCCGCATCGACTCGTCGACGGAGGGGACACGCGCCAGGGCCTGTTTCTCGGAATCCGTCAGGGGCGTCACGTCGTCGTAGAAGCCTTTGATGAGTACATGGCCGGTTTCGTCGGTCATCGACGCCAGCAACCGGGCCAGGGCCATGCCGGGATTGGGTGCCCAGTTGCCGTAGTGCCCGCTATGCAGGGGGCGTTTCGAGGCAAACACTTTGATCTCCAGATTTACGTCGCCCCGAACGCCGAACACCACCTGCTTGCGGCCCGACTGATGCACCGGCCCGTCGCAGATAATCCAGAGGTCGCTTTTGAGTTTGTCTTTGTGGCGGTCCAGAATCTCGGCTAAGTGCGTCGATCCGGCTTCTTCTTCGCCCTCGAAAAAGAACTTCAGGTTGGTCGTTGGCCGAATACCCATCTGCGTCATGACCTGATACGCGGACAAAATGGCGAACACCCCGGCTTTATCGTCGGAGGTACTGCGGCCATAAATCCGCCAGTCGGGGTTGATGGCTTCGTTTGGGGCGGGCATCGGAATGATCTTGCCGCCCGCATCCACCGGCTTGTCGAGCAGCACGGCCTCAAACGGTTTCAAGCCCTCGGCCCATTGGTTTGGATTAACGGGCTGACCGTCGTAGTGGGCATAAAAGATGATGGTCCGGGTGGCACCGGGCACCAGCACTTCGCCGAACAAGGCGGGGGGGACGCCTTTGGTTTTGGCGTCGAGAAACTGCGGTTTGATGCCCCGTTTGGTCATCATGTCGGCAATGTAAGCCGCCGTTTTCTGAATGCCGACGGTATCGTACACCACGTTCGGGATGGAGAGCAGGCCCATGAAATCGCGGAGCAGGGCGTGTTCGTTGGTAGTCCGGTACTTGCGCACCTGCAGCGTTTGGGGCGACTGGGCCAGCGTTTGGGTCGTACAAAAGAGCAGGAAG
Organism: Cytophagales bacterium; assembly: GCA_038327655.1. GTDB lineage: Bacteria > Bacteroidota > Bacteroidia > Cytophagales > Spirosomataceae > JBBQLG01. The sequence continues at coordinate 8,207 of JBBQLG010000040.1, read as the reverse complement.
GAGAGGAGTAGAGCAGTTTGTTTCATAGGGAGGTTATACAGTGTTGGCATGAGATGTATATGATGGAGCTTGTCATTTTCGGGCGTTTGCTATCGGATGATTTGTCACCGGATGGTTTGTCATCCTGAGGCACGAAGGATCTTGGCGATCAGGCTTCTAAGGTCCTTCGTTCCTCAGGATGACAAACTATCCGATGACAAATCACCGGATAACAAATTCGTATGATGACAAAAATAAAAAACCATCTCATCAGTTCAGTTTCCGCACGCCTTGCTGCCGTCGCACGATAGGCTGACGAAGAGTTCGGAGCGCAGTTTCCAGCCGGTTTCGGTTTGCCGCCACATGGCTAAGTACGTCCCGCGAACCTGCTGAATACCATCGGGACGCTGCCACCGGCCGACCCAATGCCCGTGTTCAGCCGCTAATGGATTCAGGGTGCTTATTTGTACGCTGTCGGTGGTGCGAACGTAATCCAGAAAAGCCGGGTCAGAAAAGGTTTTGGCAAACAACGCCCGCACCGAATCGCGCCCGGCAATGTGCCGACCACTCCCCGCCGTCACTTGCATCTCCGGCAGCATCGTACCCGTTAGTATAGTAAGGTCGCGGCTGCGGATGGCCTGATTCGATTGTCGGCGGGTGGTCCGAATCTGTTGGTCGACTGATTGGCGGTCTGGTACTGAACCGGTTTGGATTAACCCGGTCTGAGCGATGAGGGAAACCGGAAAAAGGCAGAAGAGCAGGAGAAACGAATGGGTCATTGGCGGGTACGTAAGGAGCAACGGAAAGCAAGATAGCCATTTCCGCGTACGGACCCGCAACACGACGCCCCGGCCGGCGTTCCTGTTTCAGACATTTCCTATCTTTGCCCTATCTACCGGCTGGCCGCGCTGCTCGTCTTTCCCTTTCTATGAAACAAACCTCGTTTTTGTCTTCCCTGCGCCCGCACTTACCCTTTGTGCTGGGCCTGTTCGTAATCGCATCGCTGTACTTTTTGCCCGCCTGGCAGGGCAAGGTCATCAACATGAGCGATGCCCAGCAGAGCCTGGCGGCTTCGCAGGAGGTACGGCAGATCGCTAAAGAAACCGGCCGGATGCCCATCTGGACCGACGCTCTGTTCGGCGGGATGCCCACCTATTTAGTGGCTTATGATTTTCCGAACACGTTCGTTGGCAAGGCGGGGTATAAACTATTGTCCATCCTGCCCAATCCGGTGAACATGGTCTTTATGGAGATGCTGGCGGCCTACATTCTGCTGATTGTCATGGGCGTGGGTAGCTGGCTGGCCCTGATCGGGGCGGTGGCCTACGGATTCGGGGCGTACAACATCCAGATCATCGAAGCGGGTCATGCCTCCAAAGTATTCGCGATGGCGTTTGCGCCGGGGATACTGGCCGGTACGATGCTGGCCTTACGCGGCAAGTATTGGTCGGGCGGTGCTTTGCTGGCCTTTTTTCTGTGTTTGGAACTGGGCGCCAATCATATTCAGATTACGTATTACCTGTTCATGGCCCTGGCGATTTACGTCGGTGTGGAAGCGTTCGGACTCATCAAAGCGGGTAAAACGCGGCAGCTTACCGTTGGGTTAGCCGCAGTGGTGGGTGCCGGTCTGATTGCCGCCGGGAGCTACGGCGGGCGGCTGATGGTCATGAGCCAGTACACCAAAGAAACCATCCGGGGCCGCTCGGACCTGACCGCCAAAACCACCACGGCGAACCCGCAACCCGCCGGACAAACCAAAGCACCGGTTGCCGATGGGTTAGACGAAGACTACGCGTTTCAGTACAGCTACGGCATCGGCGAAACGCTGACACTCCTGATTCCGAATGCCTACGGCGGGTCGTCGGGGGGCGGGTACGATACCGGTTCGGAACTCTACAAAGCCATGGGTAGCCGGGGTGTCGATGCGGCATCGGCCAAACAGTTTGTGGAGCAGGCCGAACCGGGTTACTGGGGAGAGCAGCCGTTTGTCGGTGGGCCAATCTATGCCGGGGCCGTCCTGCTGTTTCTGTTCGTGCTGGGCATGATTGTCTCCACCAACCGAATTAAATGGTTCGTTTTGGGCGCTACGGCCCTGTTGGTGATGATTGCCTGGGGAAAACACTTTATGCTGCTGAACGGGGCATTGTTCGAACTGCTGCCGTATTTCAACAAGTTCCGGGCCATGACCATGGCGTTCGGGCTGGTCCAACTGCTGTTTGCCATTGGCGCGGCATTGGGTCTGCACGAGATCGTCAGCCGCAACCTGACGCTGGCGCAAGTCCAGCGGCCGTTACTGATTAGTCTGGGGGCAACGGCGGGGCTGGCCCTGTTGATGGCCCTCGCCGGTAGTGCGTTCTTCGCTTTCCGCTCGCCGAATGATGCGCAGATACTGGGGCAATATTTCGGTGAGGCCACCGACGAAATGGTGCGGGCTTTGGTTAGTGACCGCGAAAGTGCCCTGCGGAGCGATGCCCTGCGGTCGGCGCTGTTTATCCTGCTGGCCGCCGGGGCAGTGTGGGCGTTGGTAACGAAGAAAATCAAACCTGCCGTATTTTATCCCGTGCTGCTGGTGCTGCTCATGGCTGACCTGTCGCTCGTTGACCGGCGGTATCTGAACGGGAAAGATTTCGTGAGCAAGTCCGTAACAGCATCGCAGTTTGAAGCGACACCCGCCGATTTGCAGATTTTGCAGGATAAAACCCTCAGCTACCGGGTACTGGACAATACGGGCAACTTTATGTCCGACAACCGTCCGTCGTATTTCCACAAGTCGGTGGGTGGGTATCACGCGGCCAAACTGCGCCGGTATCAGGAATTGATCGAGTATGCGTTTCCGAAAAACTCGCTCAACGTCCTGAATATGCTCAATGCGAAATACATCATCCTGCCGGGTCAGCAGCCGCAATCCCCGCAGCAGCAACCGTCTGGTCCGGTGGTGCAGCAGAACCCCGACGCACTGGGGAATGCCTGGTTCGTGAAAACGATTCAGGTCGTGCCCGATGCCGATGCCGAGATTGCCGCCGTGCAGAAACTCAATCCGCGCGATACCGCCGTGGTCGACAAGCGGTTCGCCGAACAACTCAAGGGCTTGCCCGCTATACTGAACCCGACCGGAGCCTCCATCCGCCTGACTAAATACGAAGGCGACCGGCTGACCTACGAAAGCAACGCCCCGACCGAGCAGGTGGCCGTTTTCTCCGAGATTTATTACCGGGGCGATACTGACTGGCAGTTTTTCGTAGACGGAAAGCCCACTCCGCATTTCCGGGCCAACTACGTGTTGCGGGCGATGCGCGTACCGGCCGGAAGCCACAAAATCGAGTGCCGGTTTGAGCCGCCGGTGGTGGCAACGGGTAATCTGATCGACCTGATCTCGAATATATTGCTGATTGGATTAGTTGGTTTCGCCCTGTTCCGGGCCGTTCGTTCGCCCGGTGAGCCAGTTGTAGCCGTGACGGAACACACGCCTGCGCCGGAGCCAGTGGTACCCGTCAGTACGCCGAAACCGGGTAAGAAACAGAAATCGTAGAAAACAGTCCGTTTTCAAATTCTAAAAAGGTACACGCCCCCCGAATACCATGCTTTGGTAGTCGGGGGGCGTATTTATGTGGTCGGCGGCTGCTAAAAGCGGAAAGACTAAATCCTTGCATAGAGCTACTCGTGCCGGTACCTTCAGCCAGTAGTGCATAGAGATTGGTACAAGTAGGTTCTTGAATCGCTTTTAACTCGTATATATTACTGAAAACTACAAAAACAGACACCTTATTACCACAGGAAAAGACCAAATTTGCCGATTTGTGACCCATTCAAAATAGTAATATTTAGAGAACTCAATCCATAAACGAAGAGAAGCCAGTGAAACTATACATAAAATACATGGTGAGCAGACGTTGCAAAATGATGGTGCAGGCAACGCTGGAAAAACTGGGGCTACATCACGGAATTGTGGATTTGGGCGAAGTGGAGGTTAGGGAAGACCTCACGGACGAACTGCGTGAACAGGTGAAAATCGCCCTCTTAAAATCAGGGCTTGAACTGATGGATGATCGCAGAGCGGTGCTGATTGAGAAAATAAAAACCGTTATCGTTGATATGGTGCACAATACCGACAGACCGCCCAGAACAAAAAACTCTGATTACCTCAGTGAGAAACTCGAATATGACTACACCTACCTGGCGAATCTTTTTTCGGAGACAACCGGCAGCACTATCGAGCAGTTTATCATTGCTCATAAAATTGAACGGGTCAAAGAATGGCTCTTATATGATGAACTTAACCTTACCCAAATAGCCGATAAACTCAATTACAGCAGTGTAGCGCATCTGTCTACCCAGTTTAAGAAAGTTACGGGGTTGACCCCTACCTTTTTCAAGCAGCTTAAGTACAACAAACGCATCCCCCTGGAAGACCTGTGAATGATGAAACAAGATTTTAAAATTATGTAATAAAGTGAAAGGTCAATGTTTTCAAATTTACTGTTGTGAAAATACTTACATTCAAATAAAGATAAAATGAAACAACAGTTACTGCTCATTCTAACATCTGTTACGTTGACTGCCTTTATGAATGTCAGTTTCGGACAGACAGCCCCCAACCTGGGTACGACTTCCAGTTTCGCCTTATTTACCGCAACGGGCGCACTGGGTAATACCGGAGCCTCAATGGTGGCGGGTGACATTGGTACTAATGTGGGTGCCATTACCGGCTTTACCCCAGGATTGGTAACCGGAAACATTCGGGCCGAAGCCAGTGCTCAGTCGACACAGGCGGCTGCCGATGTGATTGCTGCGTACAACTCGCTCACCCCGGCTACCTGCGGTGCTGTTATCGCTGCCGAATTAGGTGGTCAGACGTTGCTGCCGGGTGTTTCCTGCCAGAATACAGCATCGCCCACTTCATTAAATGGAACGTTAACGTTAAGTGGTTCAGGGGTCTTTATTATCAAATTGAGCAGTGCCTTAACGACTGCTACGAATTCAAACATTGTGTTTACGAATGGTGCATCCGCCAGCAATGTCTATTTTCAGGTAGATGGGGCCGTCACGCTGGGAACCGGCTCTATCTTCCAGGGCACCATACTCGCTAACGGGGCTATCTTTTTTAATACACAGGCATCTCTCACCGGCCGAGCCTTGTCAAAAGCCGGAGCGATTACGTTGAATAACAATAAAGTTATTACGCCCGCGCTGGCTGCGTTACCTGTCAGCTTGGTTTCGTTTACGGCTAAAGCGCAGGACAGGCACACGGTAAATATCGCCTGGACTACTTCGCTGGAAACCAACAATAAAGGCTTTCTGGTCGAACGCAGTAAGGATTTGAAAGGCTTCGAAAAAGTGGGCGAAGTGAGTGAAGTTGCCCTGAACAGCAATGCCCTGACGAACTACCGCCTGATCGATCAGACGCCCTATTCAGGCACCAGCTATTATCGCCTGACGCAGACAGATCTCAACGGCCGGGCGACTGTTTATCCCGCCGTTTCGGTAATACTGCGCGACGAAGCGTATGGCGTATATCCCAACCCGGTAACGAACGGCCAACGGTTTGCCGTCCGCCTTGATGAGCCGGAATCCGCTGTTATCAACTTTTACAACGTGGATGGTCGTTCGCTGCCGCTTCAGAACACCGGGGCTGAGTCGGGTAATCTGACCATGAAAACCGTCGGTAAATTAGCTACGGGTATTTACATTATCACCGTTGAGGAACGTGGTCAGACCCGTAAACATCGTCTGCTCGTCGAGTAATACGCCCATTCCCTACATTTTAGTTCTAAGTAGCCGCACAAGGCATAGGTAGTCCCCTGTCCTTGCTGAAGCGCAGTGTAAACAACCATAAATTTCTCAACCGATGAGCAAGGCCAAAAAGGTTTCCATAGATATGACGGCTAAAAAAGCCTACAAAACGCCCAAACTTAAAGTGCTGGGCAATGTGAAAAAATTAACCCTAAAAACGGGTTCCAATATGGACGGTCTGGGCGGCACATTCGGTTGAGCCGTAGCCAATATTGCCATCAATAACCTGACTCATCATAAATCTGACGAGTCAGGTTATTATCATTTATGTTTGACTGGATTAGCCTTTATCCGTATGGTTTTTACACCCGATACCTTAATTCGAAAAGTATCCAGTCAGTCCTCGTCGGTACTGGGTAACGAAACAATTGTGCTGGACTACCAGGCCGGTAATTATTACGAGCTAAATGAGATGGGCGGCTTTATCTGGTCCCTGTTTCAAACCAGTCAACCGCTGTCGGCTGACGGAATTAAGGAAAAGATGCTCGATGAATTCGACGTGGAGGAGTCTGTTTGTCAGGAAGAGTTAATGCTTTTTTTAGCGAATCTTTTTCATGAAAAACTTATCGAAGTGGCCGCGTAAGGCCGTACTGGTGTATGCCCTGGGCTGGCCCGACAAATGGCTTTTGTTCCGGGTATTCACCCTGCTTACGGTTTATAAAGGACTGGTACTCGTGCTTCCGTTCCGGTATTTTATGCCGTTATCAACCGGAGTATCCGGGCCAAAGGCGATTCCATCCGACCGTAGCGTGGCTGAAATTGTCCGGACAATTCAGGTCGTGAGTGCCAATGTGCCCCTGGGGTTTACCTGTCTCGTGCAGGCACTGGGGGCTAAATGGCTGCTACACAACTATGCCGGTATTCACCTGCACATCGGGGTACAAAAAAGCGCAGATGCCGGTTTTTCTGCGCACGCCTGGGTTACATACAACAACAAAATTATCCTCGGCGAACAGGCTGACCAGGTATTCGAGCCAATTTTAGAATGGAATTAACCACCCGGTATTACACCGCCTACGGATTAACGATTGCGTCTGCCATTCCCCTGCCTCCTCTCCACCCGATTGCTCCCGCGCCGGTTGACCTGACGATCAGGCGGGGGCACCTCCCGGAATCGCCGGTGCCGGAAGAAACCAAATTGTACCGCGCCGGCCTGAACGCCCGATTTGCCCGGACGGATGCCGCAATGTTGTGGCTTAACTGGTCGCCCCGGCTGTCGTTCATGGCCGTTAACGGAAATGAGCTTGTCGTAGATACCACCGAAACGGACGATGACCTGATCGCCTTGTTTACGCTGAGTGAAGCACTGGGACTGATTCTGTATCAAAAAGGTTATTTTTTACTACACGGCAGTGCCATTCAGATCAACCACAAAGGCGTGGTTTTTCTGGGGGAACCGGGCGCGGGTAAATCGACTACGGTGGCGGCTTTCGCCCAGAAAGGGGTGGGCGTACTTAGTGATGATATGGTTTGTATTCGGACCGATGAAGCCGGTACGTCCGTTCTGATTCCAGCCTTTCCCCAACTGAAAATCTGGCAAAACAGCGTCGACGGCTTACAACTGAGTACGAACGGTTTAACGCCGGTTCGGGAAGGGGTGAACAAGTTTTCGTGGCATGAGTCCCTTACGTTCGACGATGCGGCCGTACCGTTGGCGCAGGTCTTTGTGTTGACGCCCCCTGACGCATCGGCGGGTTCGTGTAGTAAACTCCCCGCGAGCCAGGTGCCGGTTGAACTGCTCCGCTATTTTCCCCTGCCCGACGCGCTGTTATCCGGTGACGGACTCAACGAGTACTTCGAAAAAAGTGTGGCCATTGCCCGGACGACCCCACTTTTCAGAATGAGCCGCCCCGCCGATTTCGCGAAGCTGTACGGGTTTGTGGATGACCTGAAAACAACGCTGTAGATGAAGACTGGCCGCTCCCCCGAACTGATGTTATTGCTCCGGGCCTGCACACTGGATCGGTCGGCCGGGAACAAAGCGCAGCTAACCGACTTTCTGACCCAACACCCGCTCAACTGGGAACGGGTGTACGCCCTGGCGGACCGGCACCGCCTGAAGCCTTTTTTGTACCGAACCTTGCAGGATATGCCCGGCCTGCCCGCCAGCGTCCTGCCTACGCTGCGCAACGACTGTCAGCGTTCGGCCACGGATAATTTACTTAAACTGCACGAATACCACCAGGTAGCCGCGCTGCTGTCCGCTCACCACATCGACCACATTGCTTACAAAGGGGTTTATCTGGCCGAAAACAGCTACCCGGACAGTAGCCTGCGCCCTTGTGGTGATATTGATATTTTAGTCAGCACCGACATGGCTCCCCGGGCGATACGGCTTTTACAGGCGCATCAATACCGCCTGAACGAAAAGCACACCCGCTACTGGGAACACAGTGAGCAAAGTCTACTGGATGACCTGTATGAGGTGAGCCTGTTCC
>JBBQLG010000039.1:0-42020 GCA_038327655.1 Cytophagales bacterium | reverse complement strand
TAAAATTCTGGGCTTCGTAGTACCGGCCCATCGACGTGGGAAACAGCAGAATGGGATAGCCCCAGTGCCCGTAAACGAGCATTTCGATGTCGCGGCCGAGGTGGCGGGAATACCATTTGCGATAATCTTCTTTCAAAATCGTGTCGGTTTGGCAGTTGAGCAGGCGTTGCGCCGGGAAAAGTAGTGAAAAAAGAAAAACGCACGGGTAGAAATCGGGCAAAGCCGAAAAATTGGCAACTTTGCGGCCTGTGAAACGTTCAATCGTCTATTTAATTTGGTGTATGGCCCATTGGTTGCCTGCTTCAGCCGGGCCGTCTGGGTCGGCAAGCGTTGTTATTATTCGGGATGATTCATTAGTGTCGGTGCCCCTGAAGCGTACCATCCGGCTCGATGTGCTGCTGCCGCAGGACTACTGCGAAGCCGACGCGCCCTACCCGGTGCTGTACCTCAACGACGGTCAGGATTTGCCCCGGCTAACGTTGCGCGGCATCATGGATTCGCTGATCCGGCAGCAGCGTGTCCGGCCATTTGTGCTGGTGGCTATTCACGCGGGCGACCGGATTCAGGAGTACGGTACCGCGGCCCGCGCCGACTACATGAACCGGGGCAGCAAGGCCGGTGCCTACACCGATTTTGTGCTGACCGAACTACTGCCCTACGTGCAGAAACACTACCGGGTGACGAACGATCCGGCGGAGTCGGTCTTTGCCGGTTTTTCGCTGGGTGGGTTGTCGGCGTTCGATATCGTTTGGCACCATCCGCAGTGGTTCAGCCGTGCCGGGGTATTTTCGGGGTCGTTCTGGTGGCGCAGCAAAGGATTGGATAAGGGCTACTCCGACGATGCCGACCGGATTATGCATCAGCTTGTGCGGCAGGGAAAACGGTCGCCCAACCTGACGTTCTGGTTTGAAACCGGTACTAACGACGAAACCGACGACCGCGACCACGACGGTATCATCGACTCCATCGACGACACCCTTGATTTAATTGCCGAACTGGAACGGAAAGGCTACCGCTGGAACCGCGACATCCGGTATGTGGAAGTAAAAGGCGGGGAGCATAACCCCGATACATGGCGGACCGTCATGCCGGATTTTCTGACGTGGGCGTTTGGCGTGAAACCGTAACCTCAGAACGTAACACCTTCGTATATGTCGCTCAACGCGAGGATGATGTCGAGCGTAGTGATCCCAAAAGCATAGCCAAACGTTGGTTTTCGGACGGCAGACTAACTGATTTTAACACGGAGAATACGAAGGTTTTATGCTTCTCTGTTGTCTCCCTGTAACCTTCGTGTCTCTGTGTTTAACTTTTTCTGCGTGTAGTAGGGCAACTACAGCGATGCCAGAAACGCCATCGTATCTACCCCGTCGGCGTAGTCGGTCAGGCTGGGCGATTGGGTTTGTCCGAAAGCGACACCCGGCAACCCGTTCCCCGCTGAGGCATTGCCGGTAAACCAGCCCTGTCCGTCGCCCCGGTCGGCGGAGGCTACCACCTGAATTTTATCGGCGTTACGGGTCAGGATGGCGGCTGCATCGGCCTGCGTGGCGTAGGTCTGGAAGTAAACGACTGAGATGGGGGAGACCAAACCGGTCTCATTCTGGGTCACCAACAGGAAGCCATTGTCTAAATGGGGTACCCGATTTACCAGATAAATCGACTTGTTGTAGTCGTAGTTGTTCAGGTACTTGTGGTGATTCAGAAACTCCGGAGCACGGGGTTCGAGCGTGCGCAGCAAGCGGTCGAACACGTAGCGGGTGCCGTCTTCGTCGTCGGGAACGAGCAGCGTCGATACGTTTCGGCAGCCCAGGCCGTAATAACTCAGAATGTCATCGCCGAGTTTGGCGAGGTCCTGTTCCGTTTCGGCACCCATCAGCAGGCCGACCGACGTACGGTTTCTACGGATGATGTGCAGTCGTTTGCCAAAGTAATAATCGAAGTAACGGGCGGTATTGTCGCTGCCCGTCGTGATAAACGCATCGGCATCATTCAGGCGTTCGGCCAGGGTAATGTATTCGCTAAAGCCGGGATTAATATCTTTTATTTTTTGTATTAAATATTGCATTAATACAAAATCCTGACTGCTCAGTTTGGCCAACAGATGGTGGCCGCTGATGAGTACGCTCAACAGGTCGTGAAAGCCCACCGCCGGAATGTTTCCCGCCATGACAACGCCTACGCGTTTGGCCTGGGCTGATAACAGGGTCTCAGTAGTGTGTTCGGCTTTGGGGGAACTGCTGTTAATCGCCCGGTATTGGTCGGTCCAGTCGGTTAGTTTTTCCGTTGTCAGAAACTCGTTGGCAATGGCCGCAAGGGCTTTTTGCGAATTGGCGGGCACAAACCAGTTGTTCCGTTGATTGGCTAATTCGGCAATTTCTATCAATTCAGACGCGTGGGCAGGATTTCGCAAGTAATCGCCGAGGGCGGCAAAGGTTTCGATTCGTTCGGATAAGCGCATATAAAACAGGTGGCTGTGTGATGGGTTTGGCGAAATGATACCACTACAACCACGTTTAAGAAGATGGGTAAACGGATTGGCTGTCGACTAACAGAACCTTTGCGTTCAACGGGCGGAAATTATTTTAAGTTTGGCCTCAACCTTTAAATAATTATATTTGTTGTTCCATTGCAAAAAGGCATTTCCATTTCGTCTTTAAACTGGTACAGCGTATGGCCATCATGATTACCGAGGAGTGCATCAACTGCGGTGCCTGCGAACCCGAATGTCCGAATACCGCCATCTATGAAGGGGGCGTTGAATGGACTTGGGGTGGGGGTACAAGCCTGACCGAAGTTGATTTCGGTGATGGTACCGTGGTGAGCGGCAAAGCCCCGCAGACTCCCGTTTCCAACGAATTTTATTACATCGTTTCTGATAAGTGCACCGAGTGTGTTGGCTTTCACGAGGAACCGCAGTGTGCTGCCGTTTGCCCGGTGGACTGCTGTGTGCCTGACCCTGAACACGAAGAGGAAGAAGACACGTTGGTAGGTAAAAAAGCCTGGTTGCACGCCGAAGAGTAAAACGTTTCCAGGCGAATACCGGCTGCTCCATAAGAAAGCCCGACAGTTTATGTAAACTGTCGGGCTTTTTTATGGTCCTGTGTCAATAAAAATATTTTATAAAAATTTATAATTATTCTAATAAATAGGTCAATTAGTTGGGCATAGTTGGCTTTTATAATATTTGTAAAAAATGCTATAAATCAGAATAAGTTATATGGTACAAAAATGTCTTTTCTGAGTAATTTGAGTGGCAAATTGTATCAATAGTCTCAAAATAAGGCAGTTTTAGAAATAAAATTTATAAAATCTAAGGTAAATTGTTGCAAAAATGCTTTTTACAGGCAATGTTTGCATGTCTAATCAATCTTCCACCTACCCACTACCAGGCAAAATTTAATTATGAAAAAAATACTTTTACTTGTAGCTTGTCTTGTCGTAACGTTTTTAGCTAATGCGGGGATTATGCCTGCTGACAGCAGTGCTCCGGTGCCCGGAAAATTTACCTTTTCGGGTTACATGGATACTTATTACATAGCCAATTTCAACAATCCTCAGGATCGGCTCAATACGGGCGTGAACGGCGCAGCACGGGCCTTCGATCAGCGGGCCGGACAGTTTCAGTTGGGATTGATTCAGACGAAAGGCACCTATACTTCTGATAAATTGGACGCGGTCATGGACCTGACATTTGGCAACCATGCTGACCTTGGCAACTACGGTAACACTGTATCGCTGAACACGGGAGCGGCCACGTCGACGGCCCTGGTCATCAAACAGGCGTACATCACGCTGAAAGCCACGCCGAAATTGAGTTTTACCGCCGGGCAGTTCGGTACCCACATTGGTTACGAAGTGATCGACGCGCCGGTGAATTACAATTACTCGCTGTCGAACCTGTTCAACAACGGTCCCTTCTATCACCTCGGCGTAAAGGCACAGTACGCTTTCAGCGATAAGGTGTATCTGATGGCGGGGATCGTGAATAACGTGGACCGTAACTTTGACAACAACCGGGCGAAAGGCTTCATCTCGCAGTTATTTTTTGCACCCGCGTCGGGCTGGAGTGTTTATCTGAACGCCATTGTGAGCAACGAAGCCAACGTGAAAGCGAATGGCAAAGACTCGACCGGTAACTATTCGCTGTTCGACCTGACGACGACGTATCAACTTACACCCAAGTTTTTTCTGGGGCTGAATGCCGCAATGGGATCGCAAAAGGGTGGTTATCAGCAGGCGAATCCTTATTTCACCGGTACGCAGGTGGATGGCCAAAGTGCCCGAAGCTGGGGGGGCGTGGCAGTGTATGGCAACTACGCTTTTTCGGATAAGGCTGGTTTCGGTGCGCGTTACGAGGTATTCGATAACACCAACGGTGCGCGGGCTTTGGTGGCCGCCGACGGGAGTGGCGTAAGCGTAAACTCGCTCACCTTCACGGGTAATTTCACCCTGGCCGACGGGCATTTACTACTCAAGCCCGAACTGCGCGTGGATAGCTACAGCAAGAATAAATTTATCGACGGCGATGGCAACCTGACAAAGAGTCAGACGACGCTGGGTCTGGCCGCTATTTTCAAGTATTAACCTAACGTTTCATAATCACCCCAATCCCTCTCCGGTACAACAAAAACCTATTACTGCTATGCAAAAACCAAACTACCTTCCGATTATTTTACTTTTGGCCGTCAGCCTGCTGGGTATTCTGCAACCCGCCGTTCCTACGCAGATTGTGACGGAGGGTATTAACGCCGGCGATACCGCCTGGATGTTAGTAGCTACCGCTCTTGTGCTGATTATGACCCCCGGCCTGGCTTACTTCTACGGTGGCATGGTGAACAACAAAAACGTGATTTCGACCATGCTGCAAAGTTTTATTGCCATGGGCGTCATCAGCATTTTGTGGGTAGTCGTTGGCTTCAGTTTAGCCTTCGGTACCTCGATTGGCGGTTTCATTGGCGACCCAACTACGTACTTTATGTTCAAGGGCGTACTCGATGGTAAGCCATGGCCACTGGCGGCTACTATTCCGTTGGTAGTCTTCGCTTTTTTTCAGTTGAAATTTGCTGTCATTACCCCAGCCCTCGTAACAGGGTCAATGGCCGAGCGGGTTAACTTCCGATCGTATGTGCTGTTCATGATCCTGTTTAGCCTGCTGGTATATGCACCTCTGGCGCACTGGACGTGGCACCCGGATGGCTTCCTGTTTAAAATGGGGGTGCTGGATTTTGCCGGTGGAACGGTCGTACACATGTCGGCGGGATGGGCCGCGCTGGCGGGTGCCATGTACCTGAAGCGTCGGAAATCGCATCTGGAAGCCAATCTGCTGCCACCTGCCAACATTCCGTTTGTGTTGCTGGGCACGGGCTTGCTGTGGTTCGGCTGGTTTGGTTTTAACGCGGGTTCGGCGGTAGCGGCTTCTCCGCTGGCGGCTTCGGCATTTGCTACAACCAACACAGCTGCTGCGGCTGCCGGTTTGGCCTGGGTACTGTTCGACTCGGCAAAAGGCAAAAAAGTGTCGGCCCTTGGGTTCTGTATCGGTGCGGTTGTCGGCCTGGTAGCCATCACCCCGGCGGCTGGTTTTGTTACCATTCCTACGTCGATTTTTATCGGTACGGTGGCGGCTATGACCAGCAACTACGTGGCGCACCTGCGTTCGAAATCACGTTTGGACGATACCTTAGACGTATTTCCCTGCCACGGTGTGGGCGGTATGGTCGGTATGATTATGACGGGTATTTTCGCCAGCCGTGGGGTTAACTCGGCCGTTGCGGAGGGGAGCGAAGGACTGGCCTTTGGTCAGACGACGCTGTTCATCACGCACATGGAAGCCTTGGTGATCGTGTCGGCCTTTGCGTTTGGCATGTCTTATCTGTTGCTGATGATAACCAACGCCATCCTGCCCTTGCGCGTGTCGGAAGCCGACGAGAAAGTTGGTCTGGACGTAAGCCAGCACGACGAATTCATGATCGAAGCCTAAGCAAAACGGGGTCGCTGCAACCAGCGACCCCGTTGCCAATATTCGACAGAGCCGCAGACTTGGCTGATTCGTTGGCCCGACTGTGGTTTTGTTGTACTCGTGGAAGGTATCTGCTCCTGGCGGATACCTTCATTTTTTTGGCATAGAGCAGCTAAGTGATGAGGTAATGACAAACTAAAACACCCGTTCCAACTCGGCAACTTCCATCAGACCAGCCGCATTCAAGGCGGTCAGGTGTATGGGCAGGGTTTCGTTGATGAGCAGCGGGTCGTACTTCGCAATCACACGAACATAATTCTCGGTAAAGCCCTGCATCATTCCGGTCCGACGCTCGGTAGCGTCAATGTCTTCTTCAAATAAAACGACGGCTTCGCGTCCAACTTGAGATTCGTAAAAAGCCCGTCGTTTTTTCTCCGACAAAATGTGCAGCATTTTCGACCGCTCGGCCCGGACAGAACCCGGTACAATGGGCCGAATCGACAGCGCCAGGGTGTCGGGTCGTTCGGAGTAGGTAAATACGTGCAGGTATGACACCGGCAGGTCGGTCAGAAACTGATACGTTTCGCGGAAGGCCTCGTCGGTTTCGCCGGGATGACCCACAATCACGTCGACACCAATGCAGGCATGAGGCATCAATGCCTTGATTTGGGCGACCCGGTCAGCGTAGAGTTCACGTTTGTAGCGACGGCGCATCAGACTCAGGACCGTATTGCTGCCCGATTGCAGGGGAACGTGAAAATGGGGTACGAACCGCTTCGACTGCGCCACAAACCGGAGAACATCGTCGGTAAGCAAATTGGGTTCGATGGATGAAATGCGGAACCGTTCGATGGTTTCGACCTCATCCAAAGCCATTACCAGGTCAGCAAAACGCTCGTGGCGAATGCCGTTCCGAATACCGAAATCACCGATGTTCACCCCCGTCAGTACGATCTCTTTTACGTGGCGTTCGGCAATTTCCCGTGCCGACAGCACTACGTTTTCGATGGTATCGGAGCGGCTTTTGCCCCGTGCCAGCGGAATGGTGCAGTACGCACAGGGATAATCGCAGCCGTCCTGCACTTTCAGGAACGTGCGGGTCCGGTCGTTGAGCGAGTAGGACGCGTGATAGTCCAGCGCCGTTTCGATGGGGGAGTTAAAAACCTTCGCCTGACCCGATGGTTCTTTCACGAAATCGCCTAACAGGTCGGCGAGCCGGAATTTTTCGGCGGCACCCAACACGGCATCTACCCCCGGAATGTCGGCAATTTCCTGCGGCTTCAACTGAGCGTAGCAACCCACAATGGCCACATAGCCGTCGGGGTTGATTTTCTGCGCTTCCCGAACAATTTTGCGGCATTTTTTATCCGCATTATCCGTAACCGAGCATGTATTTATGATAAAAATATCGGGTTGCTGATTGAACTCTACCCGCTCATAGCCACGCTGTTCGAGGGTGCGGGCTAAGGTGGAGGTTTCCGAAAAGTTGAGCTTACAGCCCAGCGTGTAAAAAGCGACTTTTTTCATGGAGCGTAACGATGCTGCAAAATTACAACTTTTTGAGCGGGTGGGTTCCTTTGTGCTACACGGTCCGGCAAACCCGGCTTTTGCCTGTCGCAGACAGGTACTTATACGCGCTGTATTGACACCTTGATTATAGTCAATTTTTTAGGAGAATAGTTATTTTATAAATCAGAATATTCATTGGCTAATTTTAGATAAGTCTCTAAATTTTACTGCTTTTTGATGAAAAACAGCTTAAAATTTGTCTCTTTTCTTGTAAAACCAATCTATTTTTATGTATGTTTGATTGAATTTTCACCAAAAAACACCTACCCAGTATAATGTCTAACTTCCGTTTTAAAGCGCTCGAAATTGCACAAAGCCGGCAAGCCCTCTCCGTACCGGCACCCGCTGAGCGCGTGGCTGACTTCTACGGTTCCAATACGTTCAACAAAGATGTCATGCGGGCACTGCTGTCGCCGGAGGCCTACCTGAAAATCACGGAAGCCATCGACACCGGTGGTAAAGTGGACCGGGACATTGCCGACGAAGTAGCGCAGGCCATGAAGTCGTGGGCCACCTCGAAAGGGGCAACGCACTACACCCACTGGTTTCAGCCACTGACGGGTGAAACGGCCGAAAAACACGACGCCTTTTTCGACATCACGATGGACGGCAAGGCCATCGAAAAATTCAAAGGCGGTGCCCTCGTTCAGCAGGAACCCGATGCGTCGTCGTTCCCGAATGGTGGCTTGCGGAATACCTTTGAGGCTCGCGGTTATACGGGCTGGGACCCCTCATCGCCCGCGTTTTTGATGGACAACGGTGCGGGTGGTAAAACGCTCTGCATTCCGTCGGTCTTTATTTCGTACACCGGCGAAGCACTCGATTATAAAACGCCGTTGCTAAAAGCGTTGTCCGCCGTCGAGAAAGCCGCCGTGGCTGTTTGTCAGTATTTCGACCGGAACGTGACTAAAATTACGCCAACCCTCGGACCGGAGCAGGAATATTTCGTGGTAGACCGTGCCCTGTTCTACGCCCGCCCCGATCTGGTATTGGCCGGTCGTACGGTGTTTGGCCACGCACCGGCCCGCGGACAGCAGTTGGAGGATCACTACTTCGGCTCGATTCCGCCCCGTGTGAATGCGTTCATGGTCGATTTTGAATTTGAATCCATGAAATTGGGAATGCCCGTTCGGACGCGTCACAACGAAGTGGCACCGGGTCAGTTCGAGGTGGCACCCACGTTTGAGGAGGTAAACTTAGCCATCGACCACAACGCCCTGTTGATGGACCTGATGGAGAAAATCGCCGAGAAGCATAACCTGAAGGTGCTTTTCCACGAGAAACCCTTCGCCGGTATCAACGGCAGCGGCAAGCACAACAACTGGTCGCTGGGTACCAACACGGGCGTTAACCTGCTGGCTCCCAGCTCGAAGCCCAAGGAAAGCCTGCGGTTTCTGACGTTCTTGGTCAACGTAGTAAAGGCCGTACACGACAACGCCGATCTGCTGCGGGCGACGATTGCCTCGGCGGGTAACGAACACCGGTTGGGTGCCAACGAAGCCCCCCCGGCCATTGTCTCGATCTTCCTCGGCGAAGCGCTGACGCAGGCCTTGGACGACCTCGAAACCAAATCGGAAGTAACCCTGAACAAAGGCGATAACGTTTATTACAAACTGGGTTTGAACCGGATTCCGTCGCTGATTCGCGACAACACCGACCGGAACCGGACCTCGCCGTTTGCCTTTACGGGCAATAAGTTCGAGTTCCGGGCGGTAGGCAGCGCGGCCAACTCGGCCTCGACTATGACCGTGCTGAACGCCATCGTAGCCGACCAGCTCACGCAGTTTAAAGTGGAATTAGATGCCCGGCTGGCGGCTGGTGAGAAAAAGGAACTGGCCATTGTCGATATCCTGAAGGCCTATTACACGGCCTCCAAGCGGATTTTGTTCGAAGGCAACGGTTATTCGGATGAGTGGGTGGTCGAAGCCGAAAAACGCGGTTTGTCGAACATTAAATCCAGCCCCGAAGCTTTAGCTGTGTACCTGAAGCCGGAGTCGCTGGCCCTGTTCGAGCGGACGGGCGTATTGAGTCACGCTGAAGTGGAGTCGCGGTACGAAATCGAGCTGGAAAAATACATCAAGAAAGTGCAGATCGAGTCGCGCGTGATCGGCGATCTGGCCCTGAACCACGTCGTGTCGACGGCCCTAAAGTATCAGCACAAACTGGCACAGACGGCCAAAGCCTTAGTTGATCTGGGTATGAACGCCGAAGCCGAGCCGGTGAAAGACATCCTGCGCGAAATCTCAACCCGCGTGATTGTTATCAAGAGCAAGGTGGAAGAAATGACCGAAACCCGCAAAAAGGCCAATAACCTCGGCGATACGGCGGCCACGGCAAAAATGTATGCGTCGGAGGTAAAGGACTTTTTCGATATTATCCGTTACGAAGTGGACAAACTCGAACAGATCGTGGACGATGAAGACTGGCCATTGGTGAAATACCGCGAACTGCTGTTTGTGAAATAAAGCCGGTTCATTATACTAACAGAACGCAAAGGGGGACTCATTGAGTCCCCCTTTGCGTTCTGTTCAGAAGTGTTACTAAACGTCAGCACGAGTTGCCTGGTTATGCGGGTTAAGGCGGGGATTGGCTGGTTTTAACGGGGAAGAGGATAGGTTTGTCGGGTATGGATATAGTAGGAGATGCGTTACCGTTCCAATTTCTCTTTGCAGTAGTCAAGGCTTTGAATAATTAGCTTGTTGGCTCCCGAGGGCTGTTGCTGTTGACGGTGGCGTAGTTTTTCTGATTGCTCATCGGTCTGACGGATGCGCTCAGCCGTGAATACGTTTAATCGCTTCTTTATCTCGCTTAATGACGTGGTTTTTGGCAATTAGTTCAAGTCAATTATCAGGCTGCTTTCAGAATAAAGTCAGCACTGATATTAAGTTGGGTGTATAGTCGTTTTGCCAGATCGAGGTTGATTTTTCGTTTACCCGACAAAACCTCGCTGAGACGGGTTTCCGGTATCTCCAGCAACCGGGCCATGTCGCGTTGCTTTAGCTTTTTCTCGTACATTTTATACTCGATCATTTCCACAAGCGTCTGCGGCTGACGAATCGGCATCATTGGAATGCTATCTTCATACGCTTCGGCTACCCGGGAAAGCTGTGCCAGTTCGTTGGCTTCATCGGGTAGGAGGGACGTGAAGCCGCCCTGTTGTGTGGCCCGCTGTAAATAGGTTTCGATCCGGGCCATGAGATCCTTGTATTCTGGCTCTGTTGTGATTTGATTTTCCATAACAGTATAATTAAGTGTATCGCATCATATAGTCGCGCAGTCAACGCGATCGTATTCGGCGTGTGTACCAACGAAGCGGATAAACATGGTCCGTTTGTCGAAAAAGATCATACAGACAACTCGATAACGATTACCCCGAATGCTGAACACGTATCGGTCGTTACCAGCATAATCGACCGAATTGTAAACCTGCCTGACGTCTGCCAGGCTGTTCCAGTCGGCCGCTTTTACGACCGCATACCATTCATTTAAGGCATCGATAGCGTCGGCGTGTTGTTGTCCGAAATCGTTAAGAATAGTTTTGCTGATAACAACCACAGGCGTGTAATAAATCGCATGAACTTACACATTTTGGAAATATCTTACATCATAGGCTGAGACTTATGTGTTCAGCCACTGTTACTCACTTCCCCCCCGCATCGCCCGTTGCACATACCGGATTTCGGCGTAGGTGATGTTGTTGCCTAATGCCTGTACGGCTTCGTTCAGGGTGCCGGGTTTGTTGGTGTCGAGGTAGGCCCGGATGGCGGTGATTTTCTCCGGCGGGAGTACGGCTTCGACCGACAAACCGCCTTCGCCGATGCACTGCGCCAGGTGACTTTCGATGGTCGAAGCGGCTAAACCGCGTTCGGCGGCAATTTCGGCGATGGTCAGGCCGGACTGGAAAAAAGCCAGTGTAACGGCGGGGGAGAAGCCTTTGGGGTCTTTGGCTGGTTTCTCTTTTTTGGGTTTCGCTGGTGCCGCCGAAGGACTCGATTCGGAAAATTCGCGGATAACGGTCAGGATGTCGTTGCCGATCTGCCGGACTTTGGTTTTGCCGAAGCCTTTGATGGCCAGCAGTTCATCGGTAGTGGTCGGGCGGACGCGGGCGAGTTCGACAATGGTTTTCTGGGGCAACACCATAAACGTGGTGGTGTTGTGCTCACCGGCCACGTCGTTGCGCCACTTCATCAGGGCACTGTACAGGTCGTTTTTAGTGCGCCCACCGGTGGTCTCGGTGGTTTCGGCTTCCTTTCGTTTAGGTTTAAAGTCGAGTTCGGCGCGGTTGCGGGCCTGTAAGTACGCCAGCGCATCGAACCCGTCGCGGACGCTCTCGAACGACCGCAGTTTGGCGAACAGCTCCTTTTCCAGTTCGTCCATCACTTCCAGCACGGCCTCGCGCACTAATTTATTGTCGCAGTCGGTGGGGCAGCGGTACAGTAACGGCAGCAACTCATCGGCCAGTAACGTCTGAAAATAAGCCCCCGCTTTGCGAATCCGGTCCTGCAACGGCGCGTTGGCTTCGGGCAGGGCGGCATCGGCAAAATAGGTCGGTAACTGCTGCACAAACCGGCGCGATACGTCACGGACTTTTACGGATACCCCTTCAGAAACTTGCGTCAGCATTGGCAGTAACTCAGCGGGTAAGCTACTGTCATGCTCAACGATGATTTTACGACTGCGATACACCAGCGAATGCGCCCGTTCGAACGAAAATAACTCCTGCAAAAGCGTTTCCTGGTTGGTCCGTTTGGCGTCGTGCAGGTGCTGTTCGGTGGGCGTTTGCTGCTGTATCTGCTCGTGGAAATCCTCCAGCGTCTGCTCGGTTTTAATGCTGTGCGACGGAATCGGTGCCCGCAACACCAGGCCTTCCAGCGTTTTGCAGCGGCTCAGGGCCACGTACACCTGCCCATGCGCAAAGGCCGCCGATGCGTCGATGATGGCCTTCTCAAACGTCAGACCCTGGCTTTTGTGGATCGTGATGGCCCACGCCAGCCGGAGCGGATACTGCGTAAACTGCCCGATTACTTCGCTACGAATCTCCTTTGTTTTAGGGTCCAGTGTGTACCGGATGTTCTCCCAGATGAGCCGGTCCACCGCGATGGTCTGGTAGCCGCTTTTGACGAAAATCAGGTCATCGTCGATGTTCGTGATGCGGCCAATCTTGCCGTTGTAGAACAGTTTATCCGGCGACGCGTCGTTTTTGATGAACATCACCTGCGCCCCGATTTTAAGCGACAGTTCGGCTTCGGTCGGGTACGCCTGGCTCGGAAAATCGTTTTCGATGGTGGCCGTAAAGGTGTACGGGCGCGTCGGCAGCGTTTCCAACTGTCGGCTGTTGATGGCCTGCGCTGCGTTGTTGTGGGTTGTCAGGGTAATGTATCCTTCGTCGTCGGCGGGGGCAAAGTCTGGAACGTACCGCTGATTCAGGTCGGCAAGCTGCTCACGGGTGATGGTTTTTTCGCGGATGCCGTTGAGCAGGTCGATAAACCGCTGATCGGACTGCCGGTAAATGTGCGTCAGTTCGATGGATACGTAGGGCGTTTGCTGTAAGGCCTTGCTGCCAAAGAAATAGCCGGTGTCGTAATGCGGCCGGAGCAAGGTCCAGTCGTCGTCGCGGATCACGGGCGGTAACTGCTGCATGTCGCCGATGAGGAGCAACTGCACCCCGCCAAACGGTTCCGACCGGCCGCGATACCGCCGAAGCACCTCGTCAATCCCGTCCAAAACATCGGCCCGTACCATACTGATTTCGTCGATTACCAGCAGGTCGAGCGTACGGAGGAGGTTAATTTTTTCGCGGTTGAATTTCCGGCCTTCGCGTCCCGTCGCGCCGGGCACCAATGGACCAAACGGCAACTGAAACAGCGAGTGGATTGTGACGCCCCCGGCATTGATGGCCGCTACGCCCGTTGGGGCCACCACCGCCAGCCGTTTGGCCGAGAGTTGCTTAATCTGGTGCAAAAACGTTGTTTTGCCGGTACCTGCTTTTCCCGTCAGAAAGATGTTTCGGTTGGTATGCAGGACAAAATTATGGGCCAGATCAAGGTTTTTGTTAACGGCTGCGGACATGCGGGCGGTGGATTACGGGACGGTAGGGGTGAAGCAGACAAAGTTAATCGTTGTACCTTTGAAAATGATAAGAAAGGTCGTGGCACAGAGATGCCCGGAGCTAAAGGAGATTCACAGAGACCAGTTCTCTTCCTGGTTAATGGTTCTTTTCTCCGTGAATCTCCTTTAGCTCCGGGCATCGCTGTGCTACAACCTGTTTAACACAAAATACACAATGAATATTGGCGATAAAGTACGCATGTTGCGGGCGAAGGAACAGGGCGTAGTCACGCGCATTCTGCCCGGCAATCAGGTTGAAGTTGAGATTGAAGACGGCTTCCGCATTCCCATTATGCGGTCAGAATTAGTGCTGGTTTCCCCGCTGGAGGCCGAACGGCTGTTGAAGCAGGCGCCCGGCATTGAGCCGCAGAAATCGGCCGTGCCCACGATCATTTCCAATCAGGGCATATACATGGCTTTTGTGCCGCAAAACGACCGCGAAGTAGCCCTTTTTCTGGTCAATAACACGGATTGGGACGTTCCATATACGATTCTCGAAGAACGTGGCATGTTGCTTCGTGGTCTGCAAAGCGGGTTGTTGAAGGGGAAAAGCCAGACCAAGCTGAACGAGTATTACGCCCTGGCTAAGTTTGAAGACTGGCCGACGTTCGTGGTGCAGATGCTGTGGTTCCGGCCCGGCAGCGTGGCCCTGCGCCCGCCGTTAGTGAAGCGTCTGAAAGCCCGCGCCGAGACGTTCTATAAAAACAAAGCCAACGTGCCGGTCGTGAATCAGCCGGGGCATCTGTTCCAACTCGATGCCGACGAAAAAGCTGCCGAACCACCCCGGATGACACCTAATCCACCGGCCGCCCCCGCCCTGAGCGCAGCCGCAATTAAAGCCGAAATGCTGGCTCCCAAAAGCGATCCGATCGGCGTAACCGTCACCCGCCCGTCGGCCGTAGTCGATTTGCACGTCGAAGCCCTGCTGCCCGACGGCCCCGGTCAACGGAATCCGGCCGAATTGCTCGAACTACAGCTAAAAACATTCGAGAAGTTGCTCGAAAACGCGGTGGCGACGGGTATGAACGAGATTACGTTTATTCACGGTGCGGGAACGGGCGCTCTGCGTAATGAACTGCACCGGCGATTGGGCAAACACCCGCACGTGAAGTTTTTTGAAGATGCTCAGAAACAGAAATTCGGCTATGGCGCCACGAAGGTTTCGATCAAGTAGGGTGATTCGACTGGGCAGGTCAGGTATGCCGTATCGTCAAGATACGGCATACCTGAATTGGTCATGTATACTACTGGCTCTTACCGTATTCGCCTGCCAGCCCTCTGGCCCCAAACTCGATCCCAAAGCGCCCACCGCTGCCTACTCCCGCACCACTATGGATGTCCGCAACGAGAAATTCCTGTCCACTGTCAATGTTCCCGTTTCGATATCATTAGCCGACGTCGAACGGCAAATTAATACGCAGGTAGCCGGACTGATTTATGAGGGCACCAGTGCCGACGACCCCACGGCCGACCGTCGGTATCCGTACATGACCAAAGTCTGGAAACGCGGCCCCATCCGGGTCCGGGCGGGCCTGACCGATGCCGATGCGGACGCGGCCAAAGACAGCGTTTTTGCCTTCGATGTGCCGCTCAAAATCTGGACCAAAGCGGGCGTGAGCGTACTCGGTTTCACGCAGTTCAAGGAAACCGAGTTCGAGATCGACCTGCATTTCACGACCCGGTTTTCCATTGATCCCGACTGGTCGGTGACGACACTGACAAAAGCGAATGGCTATGACTGGGTAAAGAAACCTGCCTTCAGGATTGCCGGTTTCGATATTCCGATTGCCGGTTTTGTTGGGAAGATCATCGATAACAACCTCGGTACCATTACACAAAGCCTCGATCAGCAGGTGCGGAAGAACATCGACCTGAAAACACCCGTTTTGCAGGCCTGGAATACCCTCCGACAGCCTTACCTGATTTCGGATCAGTACCGGACATATCTGCTCGTCGTACCGAAACGCATCGTCGGTACGCCGTTGCAGTTCAGCCAGAATTTCATCCGTACCAGCATCGGCATCGAAGGCTATACCCTCACCTCGACCGGCAGCAAACCCGACGTTCGGCCCGCCATAACCCTGCCTGATTTGGTGATGGTGAAACAGGTGCCGAACCAGTTTCAGGTGGGTCTGCTGGCCGAGGCTACCTACCCCGAAGTGGCGAAAGTTGCCGCGCAGGAGATGGTGGGCAAGACGTTCGGCTTCAGTGATAACCGCTATTCCGTCACCATTACGGACATGGACGTGTACGGGCAGAACGATAACCTGATTATCAAAGCCGGTCTGAAAGGCAGCGTCGACGGGCATATATTTCTGCGCGGCAAACCGTATTACGATGCCGACACGAAGACGATCTCCCTCCATGACCTCACCTTCGACCTCGACACGCGCAGTCTGCTCCAACGCACGGCAGGTTGGCTGCTCAAGGGAACGCTGGCCCGGACGATGGAAAAAAACCTCGTTTTTCCCGTTGGGCCGCAACTCGATGAATTGCGTAAAACCCTGCAAACGCAGCTTACCAATAACCACGTAGCCAAAGGGGTCGTGCTGAACGGCCACCTCGACGACCTGCGGCCCGATCAGGTGTACCTGACCGCCACGTCGCTGCTGGCAGTGGTCTACGCGCAGGGCCGGGTCGATGTCCGGGTGGAAGGGTTGCAATAAATCGGGGTTACGCCCACCAAATTCTGCGTACTTTTGCCCCCGCTTGTTCAATACCTGTCGGCCTGTCGCTGCCTCATTCGTGGGGTGGAGGAAAGTCCGGGCAGCGTAGAGCACCATACTTCCTAACGGGAAGGCAGTCGGTTGGCGACGACCGGCTGACAGCCAGTGCCACAGAAAAGATACCGCCAGCCTCGGTTGGTAAGGGTGAAAAGGTAGAGTAAGAGCCTACCGCCCGGCGGGTAATCGTCGGGGCAGGGTAAACCTTATGGGCTGAAAGACCAAATATGCGCCGGACGCGAGGCTGCTCGTCTCCGTAACCTTCGGGCGATGCCGGCGCGGGTAGGTCGATAGAGGGCGTCGGTGACGGCGTCACCAGATAAATGACAGGTACCCGGCCACCCGGTCGGTGACAGAACCCGGCTTACAGACAGGTATTGAACGAGTTTTTTACGCGGCCAGCGTGGGCCAATCCGCCCATTGGGCATTGGTTTCGGCCAACGCAGGCGTATTCGGCCCGCTGTTCCCTGCCGACCTTTGCACCATGCACATCGACCATCTTGCCCTGTGGGTTCGCGACCTCGACCGGATGCGGACGTTCTACGAAACCTACTTTTCGGCCACCGCCAACGACAAATACACGAATGTCGCCAAAGGCTTTTCGTCTTATTTTCTGACCTTCCCCGGCGGTGGGCCGCGCTTAGAACTGATGCAGATGCCGGGTATTCCCGATTCACAAAACGACCCCATGACTCAGTTTACCGGCCTGGTTCATTTTGCCATATCGGTTGGCAGCAAATCGGCTGTCGACGCCCTCACCGAACGACTCCGGGTGGGTGGTTTTATCGTTGTGGGTGCTCCCCGCCGAACCGGTGACGGCTACTACGAAAGCGTAATCCTCGACCCGGAACAGAATCGAATCGAGATCACAGATTAAACGATATATCGGTCAGTTGTTATTAACTGAACCATAAATTGCAACATACAAAAACATCTGTTTTCTGTATATTTTACTACCTTTGCACCCTGTTTCAACCGGAGGACGGGTTCCTCTACCGAAAACCAACACACAATGGCAGTTAAGATTCGTTTGACGCGTCGCGGACGCAAGAAAATGGCAATGTATGACATCATCATTGCTGATTCAAAATCTCCGCGCGATGGCCGGTTCATCGAAAAAATCGGTACGTACAATCCCAACACCGATCCCGCAACGGTATTGATCAAGTCGGAACGGGCCGTTTACTGGCTGATGGTTGGTGCCGAACCAACCGATACTACCCGGTCGATTCTGTCGCATGAAGGGCTGATGTTCCGCAAACACCTGCAGGTGGGCGTAAACAAAGGGGCTATCACGCAGGAGCAGGCCGACGAGAAATACAACGACTGGAAGGAAGGCAAAGAAGGCCGTAAATCGGGCGTTGCCGACACCAAACAGCAGAAGGAAACCAATGAGCGTCAGGCCCGTTTGGAAGCCGAGCGTCAGGTGAACGAAACCCGTGCCAAGGCTATTGCCGAGAAAAATCGGGTACCGGAGCCAGAACCTGTAGCAGTAGAAGCACCGGTTGTGGAAGAAGCACCAGCTGTAGCAGAAGTACCGGTTGTGGAAGAAGCCCCTGTGGCAGCAGAAGCCCCGGTTATGGAAGAAGCCCCGGCAGTGGATGTTCCCGTGGCCGACGTAACGACCGCTGAAAACGCTCCCGCTGGTGAGGCAACGGATGAAACGCCGACAGCCGAAGTGCCAGCCGCTGAGTAGTTTCAGCCCTGAAATTGTTTAGTTGAGAGCCTGTTCCACTCGAACAGGCTTTTTCTGTTAAAATGGTTGGTAGTTTATTGTTCGTAGTTGGTCGTTCCAGTTGTAGACCATAAACCACAAACCACAAACCAACAACTTTGTGACGAAAGACGATTGCTTTGAACTCGGCCACATTACCAAGACGCACGGCATCAACGGCGAAGTGGTGTTTTTTTTGGACGTAGACGACCCCACCGAATACGAAGATCTCGATACGGTACTGATCGAGGTAAGGGGAGATCTGATTCCCTATTTTATCGAGTCGATTTCGATCAATAAGAACCGGGCCATTGTCGCGCTGGAGGACGTTGAAACGGTGGAACAGGCGGAGCGGCTGCTCAAGTGCGGCTTGTTTTTGCCCTTAGATAACCTCGAACCCATCGAAGACCCAGATCGCTTTTATTACCACGAAATCACCGGTTACCGCGTGGTTGATGCCGTAGCGGGTGAACTGGGTACGGTCACGACGGTGTACGCCATGCCGACGCAGGATTTGGTGGCGATGCAGTACCAGGGGCAGGAAATCCTGATTCCGATCAACAGCGCCATTGTACAGGGGGTCGACCGGGTGGCAAAATACCTGCATGTGACCCTGCCCGACGGGTTGCTGGATGTTTATTTGAGCGACGCGGCTAACCAGAAACCCGAAGGTGAAGTAGACGATACGGACGACGAACCCGACGACGATGCGCATTGATATTCTGACCTGCCTGCCCCGGCTATTAGACAGCTTTTTTGCGCACTCGATTCTGCAACGGGCGCAGCAGGGTGGTTATGTTGACGTCGTTGTCCATGACCTCCGCGACTACACCACCGATAAGCACCGGCGGGTAGATGATTACGCCTTTGGCGGGGGCGCGGGCATGGTGATGCAGATCGAGCCGATTGCCCGCTGCATCCGCGCCTTACAGGCCGAACGCACCTACGATGAGTTGATCTACATGACACCCGACGGCGAGCGTCTCAATCAGCAAACGACGAATTACCTGTCGCTGAAGGGGAATCTGCTGATTTTGTGCGGGCATTACAAAGGCGTGGATGAGCGGGTACGGGAGCATTTTATCACCCGCGAAATCAGCATTGGCGACTACGTTCTTTCGGGAGGAGAACTGCCTGCTGCGGTGCTGTCCGATGCCCTTATCCGGCTCCTGCCCGGCGTCCTGAATGATGAAACCTCCGCTTTAACGGACTCTTTCCAGGACAATCTGCTGGCCCCCCCGGTGTACACGCGCCCGGCAGAGTTCGAGGGTTGGGGTGTACCGGATGTTCTCCTTTCCGGTCACGAGGCCAAGATTGACGAGTGGCGGTTTCAGCAGGCGCTGGAGCGAACCAAACAACGAAGACCGGATTTACTGGAGGAGTGACCTCACGGCAGGGGCCGGTCGGCCCCTGCCGTGAGGTAAGCTATCCGTCAATTCCCGCTTCTTTCTGCTTTTTTCGTTCTTCGCGTTCGCGCCGTTTGCGTTCGCGCCGGGTTTCGGGGCGGGCCTGTACCGTGTCGGCCACAACGGGTTCGGGTGTTGGTTCTTCGGCGGGCTGAACGGTTTCGGCGTTAGGCTTCGCCCGTTCCTCCGGTTTAGTATCAAACAGTTGCTTCAGGAAATCATCGACATTTTCGACATCATTCGGGTCGGTAATCAGGCTGTCCGAACGCATTGAATCGAGCGGGGAAATCTGCTGACGCAACGCCGGACGGAGCCGAACGTCGTAAAAGCCGTAAGCTCCCGAATCGGGTTGGGTTAATCCGCGCCGGGCCATAATCTTGCCAATCAGCCGGAAGTAGCCCCGAACATACGTCCGCACCGAGCCATCGGGGTTGAAATGATTGAGCGTCGACTTGGGTCTCGGTACCACGAAGGCCAGAAAAATGCTCTCGCCGAGGCTGAGTTCAGCCGGTGTTTTTCCGAAGTAATACCGGGATGCCTCGCCAATACCGTAGACGTTTCGGCCCCACTCGATGATGTTCAGATAGACTTCGTACAGCCGCTCTTTCGAGACAAGGTGTTCATTTTCAATCAGCCAGACAATCAGGATTTCTTCGACTTTGCGGGCGATGTTCTTCTTGCGGTTCAGAAAGGCATTCTTCACCAACTGCATCGAAATCGTACTGGCCCCGCGTTTGAACGAACCAGCCTTGTAGTTGGTCGCAATCGAAACCCGAAATGCTTTCTCGTTGAATCCGTTGTGGGTGAAGAAATTATAATCTTCTGACGTCAGCAGGGCGTTGCGAAGGTCCGGCGAAATCTCGTTCAGCGGAGTATAATTCGGGTTATTCGGGCCAATCTCGATGGAGCGGACGGTCCTGTCCTTTTCGTAGGGTGTATAGATGAAGGGCTGGTTGATGCGCCGGAAATCAACGTTTCCCAGCCGCAAAATACGAAAACTGGGGTCGGCGTGCAGGCTGGAACCGAACCGGACCGAGTCGGGTTGGGCCGTATCCAAATGCAGGGCCATGTCGTACTTCAGTTTTCCCTGCACCTTTATGCCTTCCAGCGACTCGAACAACCCGCGCGGAAAGGCGTTGAACATCGCCTGCGCATCCATATCGTCGGTGTGGAGCTGCACGTCGTAGATTTTTGCCTTACCCTTATCCGATTCATCCGCCGGAGTCTCCTCCGAGAGGGTGTATTTGACGTAGGGACGCGCCGAAACGGTACCGAGGTGAATGGCCGACGTGCTATCCAGTCCCACGTAATTTTCGCCAACAAACACGTTCGCATCCAATGCCGCCCGGTCGACTGATACATCCGTAGGCGACAAGGCCGGGTGATTGACGCGCAGATTTCGTACCGAACCGGCCCCTTCGAGTCGGAACTCACCCCCCGAACGCCCAACGTCGCGCAGTTCCACGCCAACCGTATCGACCTGTAGTTTCAGCTTGAAGCGCTCGAACAGGTAGGGGAGTTCGAGCGGTTTGTTGTCGGCAAACAGTTTGAGGTTGTACTCGCGGCTGCCGGGATTGGCCGGACCGGCTAAATGCCAGGTGGCTTCGGTGCCGTTTATGCGCAGGGTAGACGACAGCACATCATCGTCGATGAGGACTTTTTCGGCCAGCAACGAAATACGCCGGGTACTGTCGATGCCCCTGATTTCCAGATTACTGACGTTCAGGTTGTCGGGGATTTTCGATAGTAAATTGTCAATCAGATTTTCCGAAACGTCGGCAAAGTTGGTCTGTTTGGGGGTATCCTCAGTGGTGGTAGCCGATGCTTTCTTGCGCCGATGAATCAGGAAGTCGACATTCGTGAGTGAGTCACGTTTCACCACCTGCACCAGCCCGTTCTGGAGCGTCATATCCGAGAGGCCAATTTGGCCCCGCAGCAGCGGCCAGAATTTAACGCCTACTTCCACGCGTTCGATGCGGGCGAGGCTGTCCCGTTTTTCGGGTACGATGGATATGCCGGTGAACGCTACGGTGGTGAGACCGGTGAAGCGGGTCGATGCGATTTTGACGTCTAATTGATAGTCGTGTCTGGCCTTTTTGATGCCCCGGTCGAGGGCGGTTTTAAGCAGGCGTTCGCGGTTATAGTATGCATAACCGGCGACGATGGCCAGTACTTCGACCACGCCCAGCAGTATCCATCCGGTAATTTTAAGGGCTTTACGTCTGTTAACAGGCATTCGGTTCGGTGTTCGGGAGCGTAAAGATACAGTTTCCGCTATCAGGCGTTAAAAATCAAGGTGACAATTCGTCCACTCGGCATCAAAGCGCGTGCCGAATTGTTTGTAAAAATTAATGGCGGGTTCGTTCCAGTCCAGTACCTGCCACATCATGCCGGTGCAGTTGGTCTGGTGGGCCATCTCAATGGTCGCTTCCAGTAACCGTTTGCCCGCGCCGTGGCCCCGGTAGCTCTCCGTCACAATTAAATCTTCGAGGTAAAGCCGCTTGCCCTTCCAGGTCGAATACCGGAAATAATACAGCGACAGACCCACAATCTGATTCAGATCGGTGTCTTGGGCCACTAAAAAGCTAAAAACCGGTTCGGGGCCAAACCCGTCTTCGGCCATCTTTTCGGACGTCGTCGTCACCTGTTCGGGGGCTTTTTCGAAAAGGGCCAGTTCTTCCACTAAGGTGAACACGGCCGGAATGTCGGCGCGAACGCCGGTGCGAATGGTAAGCATAATTTAGTGGGTAGTAGTCAGTAGATAGTGGTTAATTTCTGGCTCCGCCGTAGTTCTTCCACTTGTCCAAGGCGGCCTGGAAATCAGCGGCTAAATCGGAGTCGAACTGCATGAATTTTTGGGTGCGCGGGTGAATAAACCCCAGCGATTTAGCGTGGAGGGCCTGCCGGGGCAGCAGGGCAAAAGCATTCTCGACAAACGCTTTATAGCTGCCGTTGGGAATGCCGCGCAGAATCCGGTCGCCACCGTACATGGCGTCGTTGAACAGCGGATGGCCGATGTGTTTCATGTGCGCCCGAATCTGATGCGTCCGGCCGGTTTCGAGTTTGCACTCGATTAGGGCTACGTAGTTCATCTGGTCGAGCGTTTTGTAGTGGGTGATAGCGTGTTTGCCCTCACTGCCATCCGGGAAAACGACCTGTACCCGCCGGTCGCGGGCCGAACGACCGAGGTGTCCGGTGATGGTGCCAGCCGGGGGTTCGGGCAGGCCCCAGACGAGAGCATTGTAGGTGCGTTCGATGCTGTGGTCGAAAAACTGCCGGGCCAGGTGCGTCATCGCGTATTCGGTTTTGGCAATCACCATCAGGCCCGACGTATCTTTGTCGATGCGGTGAATGAGTCCCGGCCGGGCCACGCCATTTTGGGTTGTCGGCAGGTTCTGGAAGTGAAAAACGAGCGCGTTGACGAGCGTCCCATCCCAGTTGCCGTGCGCCGGGTGGACGACCATACCCGCCGGTTTGTTGAGCACAAGCAGGTCGTTATCCTCGAAAACAATGTTCAGCGGAATGTCCTCGGGCTTGATGTCGGTGTCGCGGGGCGGGTGCGGCAGCGAGACCGTTATGATGTCCAACGGCCGGATTTTATAGCTGGCCTTGGTGGGTTTCTCGTTCACCCGCACCGACTCCACGTCGATACCGGCCTGAATTTTGGTCCGCGTGGCAAAGGGAAGCCGGTCCATCAGGAACCGGTCAATCCGAAGCGGGCTTTGGCCTTTATCGACGAGGATGCGGTGGTGTTCGTATAATTCGTCGTTGTCCTCGTCTTCGGGCGAATCGGGTGCGGTGTATTCGTTGTTGTCCTGCATTATCACAAAATTACGGCTTTATGCACGAACTGCCCCAACGCCTTGCCGATTTCGCCCGTGATTCGCCCGTAATGCTCCTCGATGATCCCTTCCCCGAACCCGTTCCGATCCGGCTGTACCTGAAACGCGACGATCTGCTGCATCCGCTCGTGTCGGGTAACAAATGGCGTAAACTCAAGTACAACCTGATCGAAGCCGCTACTCAGCAATTGACTACCCTGCTGACGTTTGGCGGGGCGTATTCCAATCACCTCTACGCCACGGCTGCGGCCGGACAACTGCTTGGTTTTAAAACCATTGGCATCGTCCGGGGCGACGAACTACGGGATCAGCCCCTGAATCCGACGCTGACTTTTTGTCAATCGGGCGGGATGCACCTGCACTTTGTGAGCCGAATGGATTATTCCCAAAAAGAAAATCCTGATTTCATTGACCAGTTGCACCGGCAGTTCGGTGATTTTTATCTCCTCCCCGAAGGCGGTACCAACGAGTTAGCCATACAGGGCACTGCTGAAATCATGCCCGAAATCCTGGCTCAGTTGGGCTGCGTACCCGACTATGTTTGCTGCGCTGTCGGAACGGGCGGCACGGTGGTAGGGTTAGTCGAGTCGGCCCCAGCAGAGACGACTGTGCTTGGGTTTTCGGCGTTGAAAGGGGTTGCGGGTGGACTGCAAGCTGGATATAACCTGATTACGGACTATCATTTCGGCGGCTACGCGAAAATGACTCCCCAACTGCTTGATTTTATTCGGGCGTTCGAGCGTAAAACCGACATTCGGATCGAGCAGGTTTACACCAGCAAGATGCTGTTCGGGATTTATGACCTGGCGCGTGACGGATTCTTCCCGAACGGGGCGACAATTGTAGCGGTACATACAGGCGGGTTACAGGGACGAAATCCAGCGTTGGATGCATAACCTGACCGAAAAAGCCTATCTTCATCTGTACCTCTTATTTTTCCGAGATGATTCGACCGCTACACCGCCTGCTGATTTTCGTTTGCTGCCTGCTGACAACCGTCACAGCCCATTCCCAATCGTTGACGCCCACTATTATTTTGTCGGAGCGCGACCGGGCTAAAGTAATTGATGACCTGCTCGAAGACCGGTTTACGAACCTGCTGCCCCAACTTATGCGCCGGAATGGGCTGGATATGTGGATCATTATTTCCCGCGAATACAACGAAGACCCGGTCCTGCGAACGATG
This sequence comes from Cytophagales bacterium, assembly GCA_038327655.1. GTDB lineage: Bacteria > Bacteroidota > Bacteroidia > Cytophagales > Spirosomataceae > JBBQLG01. Next base: position 17,516 of record JBBQLG010000039.1, on the reverse strand, counting down.
CTGCCAAGTACGTGGCTATCCGCCCGGCGACGAACAATCATCGTATTTTTCGATACGGGAACAGCGGTCGAGAAACTCGCTATCGCCCGCTATGACGTTGGGAATCTGCTGAAAGGCGCGTGGGACATCGACGTACGGCCGAATCAGTGGGAAGCACTGGCCAAAATTATCACGGATCGTAAACCTAAAACCATTGGCCTGAACACCTCCGTAAACTACGCCCACGCCGATGGATTGTCATCCACCGAGCAGCGCGAGTTTCTGGAAAAGCTCCCTGCCGAGTACCGGACCAAAATAGTTTCGGCCGAGAAAGTAGCGGTCGGCTGGCTCGAAACGCGAACCGAAAAGGAGATGGCTCTGTACCCGCTCATCTGCCGGTTATCGCACCAGATTATTCAGGAAGGCTTGTCGGAGCAGGTCATTCAGCCGGGCGTTACCACCACGGAAGATGTGGTCTGGTGGTTCCGGCAGCGCATCACAAATTTGGGGTTAGACACCTGGTTTCATCCGACGGTCGATGTGCAACGGGCAGACGAGCAGGACTTCAACCACCTCCGCACCTTTGCCAAACGACCGGCGGGTGAGGTGATCCGGGCCGGTGATCTGCTTCACGTCGATTTTGGCATCACCTACCTCCGGCTGAACACCGATCAACAGCAACACGCCTACGTATTGCGCCCCGGCGAGACGGACGTCCCCGATGCGATTAAAGCGGCATTTAAACAGGGAAACCGCTTGCAGGAAATTCTGACGGACCAGTTCAAGGCGGGTAAAACCGGTAACCAGATGCTGTTGGCGGGTCTGGCGCAGGCCGAGGTGGAAGGCATCAAAGGCACCATTTACTCGCATCCGATTGGCGTTCACGGGCACGCGGCTGGCCCGACCATTGGCCTTTGGGATCAGCAGAAGGGCGTTCCCGGCCCCGGCGATTACCCGTTGATGGCCAACACGGCCTATTCCATCGAACTCAATGCCGCCGTCGAAATTCCGGACTGGAAGAAAACGATTCGGATTATGCTCGAAGAAGATGGCTTTTTCGACGGCCAGACTTTCCGCTACATCGACGGTCGCCAAACCGAGATCTACACCATCCCGCGCCGATTAGGGTACGTGAAATAAGAAGTGAGGTAGTCGGATTATGGTCCTAATTTCAGCGGGCGAACAGCGCATCAACGGTTAGTTGCAGATCGGGAACGGCCGGGGTTGCATCGAAGGTATCGCCCTCGAAACAGGTCAGGCTATGTTTGGGAGAGGTGAAAACGCGAACCATTTTCAGGTCCGGGTAAATGTGCCAGACGACCTGAACACCGGCCGCAAAATATTCCAGCACTTTTTTCTCAACGTGAATGACCTTGTCCCCCGGCGAAATCAATTCGACCACAAACGCCGGAATGGGTTCCCGGTCGGTCAATGCCGACGCTTTGATCTGTTCGTCCGTGAAAAACGCCAGATCAGGAATACGCATTTGTTCGTCGGTCAGCCAGCATTGAGTCTCCGCTAACAATTCGCCCTGCTGTTGGTAAGCGAGAGTTTGGGCGAATAAACGGGTGATGATTCTGACGAGAGGCCGTTCTTCTTTCTTCATACCTGCTGTTTCGGTAAGGGTACCCGCGTCCCATTCATACTGAAAATCATTGTCGGGACTCCAGGCCATGAACTCCGCTTTGGTAGTTGGCAAACGGTCGTCCGCTTCCTCCATCTCGTCCGGTGCCACTGCTACGTTTTCCATCGTCTTGTCTGTTTCAGGTAAATCTACCGAAAAAGGAACGGCCAACAAAAACCCCCAACCCGTCGCGACGGGTTGGGGGTTTGCATAGCGTGACGCGGCAGTTTATGCCAGCCGGTTGATGCAGTTCAGGTCTTCGAAAGCCACTTTGAGCCGCTTCACCATGCTCTCTTCGCCCTTGCGGAGCCACACACGGGGATCGTAGTATTTCTTGTTCGGCGAATCCGGCCCTTCGGGGTTGCCTAACTGACTTTGCAGGTAGCCTTCCTTGCTTTTGTAGTACCCCAGAATTCCCTCCCAGGTCGACCACTGTACGTCGGTGTCGATGTTCATCTTCACGGCACCATACTGAATGGCTTCCCGGATTTCGGCCCGGCTCGATCCCGAACCGCCGTGGAAAACGAAGTTCACCGGCAGCGGGTCCGTATTGAAATGCTGTTGAATGTAATCCTGGGAATTCTTCAGGATAATCGGCGACAGCTTTACATTGCCGGGTTTGTACACGCCGTGGACGTTACCAAACGCAGCCGCAATGGTGAAATTAGGCGAGATTTTCTTTAGTTCTTCGTACGCATACGCCACTTCCGAGGGTTGGGTGTAGAGTTTCGAGTCGTCGACGTCGGAGTTGTCAACGCCGTCTTCTTCGCCACCCGTCACTCCCAACTCAATCTCCAGCGTCATGCCCATTTTGGCCATCCGCTCGAAGTATTTGCACGAGATTTCGATGTTCTCTTCGATGGGTTCTTCCGACAAATCGAGCATGTGTGAACTGTACAACGGTTTGCCGGTCTGGTCGAAATGCTTCTCACTGGCATCAAGCAATCCGTCGATCCAGGGTAGCAGTTTTTTGGCGCAGTGGTCGGTATGCAGGATAACGGGTACCCCGTAGAGTTCGGCGACGTGGTGAATGTGCAGCGCACCCGAAATAGAACCGGCAATGGCGGCCTGCTGCTTATCGTTCGGCAAGGTCTTTCCGGCGTAGAAAATCCCGCCCCCGTTGGAGAACTGGATGATAACCGGGGAGTTCACGGCTTTGGCCGTTTCGAGGACGGCATTTACCGAGTTGGTGCCGACAACGTTGACCGCCGGGAGGGCATAATCGTTGGCGTTGGCATGACGGAAAATGTCGGAAACACCGTCGCCGGTGACGACGCCTGGCGCAAATCGGGTGGCTACTTCGCTCATGAGCTGAGGGGATTTATGGAATGAATTGAACAGAATTTTGACTTAAACCGGGATAAAGGATAATTCAGCAAAGGTGACCTCCAACGCATCCGGTTACGCTCACAAAGTACGGCATATTTCGCTGAATGCCCCAATAACCGCCTGAACGACCCACTGCCGGGCATTGTTAATCAACTAAGTAAGCCCAATTGACAATGGTTATCAGTGAATTATTTAATGTCTTTCCCCGCCCCGGCCGCATCGACTGGATTGGCATCCGGCCCGAAAAACGGGCACCCGTCGAGGCTGTACAGGAAGTAATGGTCCTGCCAAACAAAGGGTTGGCGGGTGATCATTACGGCGGCAAAAGCGGCACCCGCGACGTTACGCTGATTCAGGCCGAGCACCTGCCCGTGATTGCCGCACTGGTTGGCCGCGCTACCATCGACCCCGCCGAACTGCGCCGAAACTTAGTGGTGTCGGGTTTGAACCTGCTGGCCCTCAAAGAGCATCACCTGCAAATCGGCGACGAGGTCGTACTGGCCGTGACAGGACAGTGCCACCCCTGCTCGAAAATGGAAACCGCCCTCGGACCGGGTGGCTACAATGCCGTTCGGGGCCACGGCGGGCTGACGGCGCGGGTTATTCGGGGCGGCACCATCCGGGTTGGTGATTCTGTCCGGGTGCTTGCCGAAAAAGTAGTTACTGAATCAACTAACTAACGCCATGAACCGCGCCAGGGTCATTTCCCGAAAATCGGTGATGACGTCGCTGACGAGGGGACGTAGTGTATCGGCGGTTTCGGTGGTTGCCACGCCAACGACTTTGGCTCCTGCGGCCAGTCCTGCCCGGATACCGGTCATCGAATCTTCAAAAACGATGCTGTCGGCGGGGGAGACACCGAGCGCGGCCATCGCCTGCCGGTAAATTTCCGGGTCGGGTTTGGGTCGCGTTACCATGCTTTCGTTCAGTAATGCGTCGAAATATGGGCGGAGATTCAGCGCGTCCACCACAAAGTCAAGATTTTCAACCGGGGCCGAGGTGCCAACGGCGGTGCGAATACCGGCCTCTTTCAACGCTTTCAGGAAGTCGATTAATCCCGGCAAGGCACTAATATCGGGCTGGTATATCTCCCGGAACAACGCTTCTTTCTCATAAGCCAACTCGCGGGCGCGGGCTGGTTCGAGTACCTGTCCGGCAAACAGATGCGCCAGGATCGCGTCGTTGTGTTTGCCCGAAATGTATTCGACAAATTCGGTGTCAGTCAACGTTTTGCCGTTGCGTTGGTAGTACTCGCGCCAGGCGCGTTTGTGGTGGAGGTTCGTATGCACGATCACCCCGTCCATATCAAAAATAGCTGCTTTCATTATAGGGATTTGTCGTTCGTGGTTTGTAGTTGGTCGTTACCTGTCGGAATGAATTACAAGCCACAAAATATTGACTATGAACTTATTACTCGTTTAAATCGACCCGCTTCGACAGACCAGCCGAGAGGAGCAGCATGGCCGCCACCACCGACAGACCCCACGCCAGTCCGTACCCTACCGCAACGAAACCAATGATGGGCGGACCGGCCAGGAAACCGACAAAACTAAAGGTCGCGAACGTAGCCAGACCAGCCGCCGGGGGGATACCGGGAATGCGCAGTGCAGCTGCATACAAAATGGGGGCACCCAGCGAACACCCTACGCCCAGCAGCGCAAACCCCAGTAAACCCGCCATCGGAACAGGAATAAGGATAGCCAGCAACAGCCCACTTGCGCCGATAATGCCCCCGATTTGTAACCAGCGTTTCGCTCCGATGCGGGGAATGAGCGTATCCCCGGCAAACCGACCGAGGGTCATCGTGAGCGAGAAGGCCCCGAAGCCCAGCGCGGCCACCTGATTCGTGGCCCCCAGCGAATCGTGCAGGTAGACCGCGCTCCAGTCGAAGGCGACGCCCTCACCCATCGCCAGGGCCAAACCGATAAAGATCATAATCAGCAGGGCCAGGTTGGGCCGGGTGAACGAGGCCGACGTCGAAACCGGTTGACCCGGAATCCGCAGCAGGATTGGCCGCAGAAAAAAGGTCATGACCAAAATCAGGCCGGCCATCCCCATAATGTGCAGCGAGGGGCTGATGTGCAGCGCAATGACCGACCCCGCAATGGCCGACCCAATCATGCCACCCAGACTCCACATGCCGTGGCACGACGACATAATCGAAATACCCTCGGCCCGTTCCACGTTGGTGGCACAGGTATTCATGGCTACGTTTATGAGCGCGTTGCATAGCCCGACCAAATACAGCCCGATACCCAGCACGGCCACGTTGGGCGCGTTGATGGGAATGCAGATGCTCAGGCAAAGGAGCACGGCGGCCACGAAACAAGTCTGCGCTTCGCCGAGTTTCGCGATGATTTTACCCGTAAACGGATTCATGGTAATCAACCCGGCGGGCAGTGCGAACAGCACCAGACCCAACTCGCCATCGGAAAGATTTAGTACCTGCTTTACGTGCGGAATGTGCGCGACCCAGCCGCCGAACAATAAGCTGTCCGACGCAAATACCAGTCCCACGGCGCGGGCCTGCGGATGACTGAAAAACGTGAACAGGGTCCGCACGAACGGATTGCTGCGCCAGTTGATGGAGGATTGCATGGTAGTCATGTAACAAAAGTAGCAGATCGTTCAGCCGGTGCCTACTACATTATTAGCGCAAGATAATGCTGTATTGATTATTCAGGGCGATAATTAACGTACATTTGGATAACTGACAACTGTCTAAGCCACCCGATGCGCCTGCAATTCGAGAAAATAGAGCCTGAAGCGGGCAGTTCCTTCAAGTTCATTCACCATACCGAGCCGAACAGTTGCCGGGTGTTCTGGCATTACCACCCGGAGTACGAAATTGTCTTTATTCCCAATGGCAGCGGTAAACGACACATCGGCCAGCACATTTCGCACTACACGGACGGGCAATTGGTGTTTATCGGTCCGGGCGTACCGCACCTGAATTTCAGTTACGGAGCCGAGGATCAGATTGAAGAGTGGATTGTGCAACTGCGCGACGATTTTCTGGGGCCGGAGTTTCTGCAAAAGCCGGAGTTGGCAGCCGTTCGGCGATTGTTTGAGCGGGCGAAGCAGGGATTGTCGTTTGGGCTGGCAACGAAACAGACGGTGGGCACCAAACTTTGCCAGTTGCCCGGTCAGCCGCCGTTTCAGCGGATGCTCACCCTGCTGCAGATTTGCCACGAACTCGCCCTTGCCGACGATGTGGAACTGCTCCACGCGGACGGTACCCAGTTCGATATCAATCCCCGTGAGCAGGAACGCGTGAACCGGATTTATCAGTTTGTTGAGATGAACTACCGCCAGCCCATCGACATGCACCAGGTCGCCGACCTGAGTAACCTGACCGTTCCGGCGTTCTGTCGGTATTTTAAACGGATGACGCACTTAACGTTTACCGACTTTGTGAACGAATACCGCGTGAATCAGGCGCGTCGGTTGCTGAACAGTTCGCGTACGGTGGCCGATATTGGGTTCGATGTCGGGTTCAATAACCTCTCGCACTTCAACAAGACCTTCAAAGCCATCACCGGCCAAACCCCGTCGGCATATCGACAGGCAGTGACGTAAGGAAGCAGCACACGGCGCAGATCAATAAATAGCACGGGGTACTTGGCCCTCAATGATGGCGTCGGTAACTAACTGCTGGACAATGTGGCGGGGGGCGGTATCTCCAGTGAGTGCTTTCCAGAATGGCTTTCGATCAGGCATAAACGCCATTTGTAGGAAAAATTCGCTCACCGATGAGATGTATTTGCCGGAGCCAACCGTATAACTTCGGTCGTAGTCAAGCGTTAGAATAGCTTCGCTCTGGCATTCCCGCGCTTTTTGGGTAATTAGAGAGTCGGGGTTGCCAAATGTTAATTCGCTCGCATCTACTACACAAACATCGTACTGGTCAGGAAACGAAATGATCCAGGCATCCAGATAAGCCTGTGGTACTTTGGGTAGTTTTGACACAACCAGAATACGCTTAAACCGGTGCAGCGACTCGTAATCAGTATTTGTTTTGAAAGTCGGTAGTATCGTTATACAACCGGACAGTAAAGCGAGTGCCAGGAAGTAGCAGCAGTTTTTCATGTGCAGGTGGAAAAAGGACGTGCTACAAAGCAACCTTTTAGCCATAAACAAGGCGTTAAAGGCCAGTTAAAAGCGCACCGGTCCCGGATTAATTTATGGTGAAAGCGGCCCTGTGGCTCAATATCCTTAACTGATAGCGTTATTTACCCTGACCCAATCCCAATCAACTGACAGTCCCGATATAACTTTATCGCCCCTGATTATATGAACAGTTCGCCCATTACTACGTCCATTTTCGACCTGTTCAAAGTGGGTCCCGGCCCGTCGAGTTCGCACACCATCGGACCAATGAAAGCCGCTTATGACTTTCTGCAACGCCTGCGCCAATTCCCCGAAACAGCGTTGCAACGGGCAACGGCCCTTCATATTCACCTTTACGGCTCGCTGAGTGCTACCGGCAAAGGCCACGGCACCGACCGCGCTATTGTGGCCGGGCTACTCGGCTGGCAACCCGAAACCACCAACCCCGACGCCCTGATGCGGCTTCTCAAAGACCTGGCCGATGCATATTCGATTCACCTCGGCGCGGCAACGGTTTCCGTGAATTACCTTGATCTTATTTTCGAGAAGAAGCGGTATGACTCGCCGTATGTCAATACGATGGTGCTGTGCTTACTGGCGGGGGGAGAGTTGCTGGCCGAAGACGAATATTACTCCATCGGGGGCGGTTTTATCATTCGGAAAGGCGAGGTTACCAACGATCCGGCCGACGCGGCTATCCCGTATCCGTACGGTACAATGAAGGAGTTAAAGGCGCATCTGAGCACCTCGAAACTGCCGCTGGAAACCGTGCTGCTGGCCAATGAGATGGCCCTAACCGGCCGTTCGGCTAAAGAAATAAATACCCACATCGACCAGATTCTGGACTTCATGCACAAGGCCGTTCGGCGGGGGCTGCGGCAGAAAGGTACCCTGTCCGGTTCCATCAAACTGCGCCGGAAAGCACCAATGCTGTTTAAACAGGCGCAGGGCCTGTCCCAGTCGGCGGATAGTTTTCTCATCTTTCTGAACGCCTGCTGCTTAGCCGCTTCGGAGGAAAATGCGGCCGGGGGTATTGTCGTAACGGCCCCGACCTCCGGCGCATCGGGCGTGATTCCGGGGCTGACGTACTTAGCCAAACACCATTTTCATTACGACAAAATTACTCTCCGCAAAGGGATGTGGGCGGCCGCAGCCATTGGTTTTCTGGTGAAGCACAACGCCAGTATTTCGGGCGCGGAAATGGCGGTCGGCCGCTGCCGCTGCATGGGCGAAATCGGTACGGCATCGGCAATGGGCGCGGCTCTGCTGACGTATGCCGCCGGTAAGTCTATCGACGCCGTGGAGTCGGCCGCCGAAATTGGCATCGAACACCACCTCGGCATGACCTGCGACGGCAGCGGCCGACCGTCCCATCGGCGGCTACGTCCAGATTCCCTGCATCGAGCGCAACGCCATGGGTGCCGTGAAAGCCTATAACGCGTTTTTGCTGGCTTCGTCCGGGTCGCCGTCCATGCAAAAAATCTCATTCGACTCGGTTATCAAGGTGATGAAAGCCACCGGCCGCGATATGTCGACCCGCTACAAAGAAACCTCCGAGGCCGGGCTGGCCCTGAGCGCGACGGAATGCTGAGGTATTCACGAAAACTACGATGCTACCCATGAAAACGCTTCTCCTGCTAACCGGTCTGCTGTTCGCCGGGACAATTGACCAGCGGCCCAACCCACCCGATCAGCCGGTATTCAAACGCTATTTCGTAGCCGCCGAAAGTTACGAATCCGCAGCCGTGTTCGACGTGGACAAGAACGGTACGCCCGATATTGTATCCGGCGATTTCTGGTACGAAGGGCCGTTGTTTCGGAAACGTCACCTGATTGGCAACCAACGGCGACAGGAAGAGTATTACGACGATTTTTCGACCATTCCGATGGATGTCAACGCCGATGGCCGCACCGACATCGTTACCGGGGGCTGGTGGAGTGGCAAACTGCGCTGGCTCGAAAACCGGACCGGTACCGCTCAGCCGGATGGCGAATGGCCTGCGCACGAGATCGCAAACGTCGGCAACATCGAAACCACCCGGGCCTGGGACGTAGATGGGGACGGAACGCCCGAACTCGTGACCAACAATCCCGGTAAGCCGCTAAAATATTTCTCTCTGAAAAAAGGTGTATTCCAACAGGTCGACGTAGCCCCGACGCAGGGGCATGGCCTGGGGTTTGGTGACATCAACGGCGACGGGCGGGGTGATTTCGTGGTCAGTGATGGCTGGCTCGAAGCGGGTAAAACCGGTCAGTGGACGTTACACCCGGAGTTTTCGCTCGGTACGGCCAGTGTTCCTATTCTGGTTGTGGATGTGAACGGCGATAAAATTAACGATCTCATTGTGGGACAGGGCCACGGCTACGGGTTGCACTGGTACGAGCAACGGATTGGACCGGGCAATAAGCGTTCGTGGGTGAAGCACCTGATCGACGAAAAGAACGCACAATACCACACCATGGAATGGGTTGACATCACGGGCGATGGAAAGCCCGAACTGCTGACCGGCAAGCGGTTTCGCGCCCACAACGACAAAGATCCCGGCTCCGATGATCCGGTGGGTTTGTATTATTTCACCTGGGACGGCAACGCATTTGTGAAACATACCATCGCGTATGGACCGGCGGGTGAGGGTAAGGGCACTGGCATCTACATGGCCGTGGCGGACCTGTGCGGGACCGGACGCAACGACATTGTTGTCGCTGGCAAAGACGGTTTAGTGGTTTTTTTCAACGAAGCAAAATGAAGGGAAAGAACGGGGTGATACTTACCTTTGTTATTGATTAACAAGACGTAACGCCATGTACTCCCAACTCTTTCAGCATACAAACCCGGTCTGGCTGACGCTGTTCGTTTTTCTGACCCACCTGGTCCGGTACCTGCTTGTGGCCGGGCTGTTTTTCGGCGTTTATTATGGCTGGAAGAAACAGAATATCCTCAGCCGGAAGATTCAGCAGCGGCTGCCCAGAAACAAGGATTATCAGCGTGAGATCGCCTATTCGGTTGGCACGGTGCTGGTCTTCACGGGTATCACCTTTCTGATGATGACCCCCCTGATCCGGCAGCACAACCTGATCTACCGCAACTGGTCCGATTACGGCACAGCTTATGGACTACTCTCATTCGTAGGGCTGATTTTTCTGCATGATACCTACTTTTATTGGACGCACCGGGCCATGCACCACCCGCCCCTGTTTAAAATCCTGCACCTGGTTCACCACAAATCCACGAATCCGTCGCCCTGGGCGGCCTATGCGTTTCATCCGCTCGAAGCCATTGTCGAAGCGGCTATCGTTCCCATCATGACGTTCGTGCTGCCGCTGCACCCGCTGACGATCTTCGCTTTTCTGGTATTTATGATTGTTTACAACGTCTATGGACACTTAGGCTGGGAGTTATTTCCGAAGAATTTCAACCGGCACCCGCTGGGCAAATGGCTGAACACGTCGGTGAGCCACAACCAGCATCATCAGTTTTTCACCGGCAATTATGGCTTATATTTCCGTTTCTGGGACGAGTGGATGGGCACTACCCGCCCCGATTACGATGCGGCTTTTGATAAGGTTAGCAGGTAGAGATAAGGGTTAGTGGTCGGTAATTACCGGAACAACCACTAACCCCTTATCTCTATAAACTCACTTCATCTCCCCCGGCGTCACCATTACCCCCCGCTGACGACCGTCGCGCAGGATGGTAATTTGGGTGGTTCGCCCGATGGTCGTGTCGGTCAGGAGACGGTGCAGGTCATCGACCGTGGCGACGGGTTGTCCGCCGAAGCCTACAATGATGTCACCGGTTTGGAGGTCCGCGTTGTTGGCCACGCCATCCGGCTCTACACTGGCCACCATCACGCCTGTTTTGGCCGTAAGCTGGTTATACTGCTTAATCCGCTCCGTGAGGTTGATGAGTTGCCCGGCGATGCCGAGATAGCCCCGGCGCACGCGACCGTCAATAATGAGTTTCCCCGCCACTAAAGCCGCCAGATTGGCCGATACCGCGAAGCAAAGGCCCTGTGCGGATAAAATCACAGCGGTATTCACGCCAATCACATCGCCGTTTGAGTTTACCAGCGGGCCACCCGAATTACCGGGATTCAGGGCGGCATCGGTCTGAATCACATCGTCGATTAGTCGGCCCGATTCGGAGCGGAGTGTCCGGCCGAGGGCACTTACTACCCCCGCCGTCAGGGAGTACTGAAAGCCATAGGGGTTGCCAAGGGCAATGGCAATCTGCCCCACCTGTACGTGTTTTGAGTCGGCAAAGCGAATAGCCCTCAGACCGTCGGCGTAAATTTTCAGGACGGCAATATCGGTCGCCGGATCACGGCCAACGAGCGTAGCATCCAATTCATCGCCGGAAGGCAAAAGCACCTCAATTTTAGCGGCATCAGCCACCACGTGGTTGTTGGTAATAACGTACCCATCCGTCGAAATAACGAATCCGGAGCCGGTTCCGCCTGCTTCGCCCCCGCGTCCCCGCCGTGGCGAAGGGACCTGATCAGCCGCAACGGCCCGGCCGCTGACCCGAATCTGCACCACGGCGGGGCTTACTTTTTTGGCTACATTTACCACTGTGTCCGAGTAGGCATCCCGCAACAGGGCGTCCTGGTTGGGCGTATGGCTGGTGTTGGGTGCGTAGTCCGGGGCACTAATCGCATACGTGTTCATCGTGCTTGTTGTTTAGACCCGGTCGCGCACAACGTCTGTGCCAGCATGCAATTAGTGACCTGGCTTGTCTAAATACCGTCAGTATGTCCGGGTGATACGGATATTCCGGGATTTGGAATGGCGTGCATTTTCCTTAATCGGGCCAATCAGTACAGTCAACTGCAAAAAAGTCAGTATTCCAATGGAGTTCGCCGAATACCTTCGCCTGAAGAAAATTGATCCCCATTTGTTTCGGGTCGCCGAACCGGACCGCTACGCCGAATGGGAGAAGCTCTTCGCCCAGGTAAGTGCCGGGAGTTTTACAGCGCAGAAAAAATTTCTTATCAACGATACCCGAAGATTATACAGGATTCCTTAATTTTCAAAAAGAAGCCTGATGGTCAAGCTTCTACCATTCACCTTTTATTATTCTACCCCCATGAGTGTACACGTAAGCGAACTGAAAGGAATTAATGAAGCGATTTTAAATGCGTTGAAAGCACAGGGTCTGGGCGATAGTGATTCGATGCTGGAAGCCGCCAAAACACCCAAAGACCGCAAGGCATTGGCAACAGCCGCCGGTGTGGAAACCGCGGTTATTCTGGAATTAGCGAACCGGGCTGATCTGGCGCGGGTGAAGGGGATTGGCCGGGTCTACAGCGATCTGATGGAAGAAGCCGGCGTGGATACCGTGAAGGAACTGGCCCACCGCTCACCGGTAAACCTCCACGCCAAACTGATTGAAATCAACAGCGTCCGGCAATTCACGCAGCGCCCACCCTCCGTCGATCAGGTTACTGATTTCGTGGAGCAGGCCAAGTCGCTGCCGGGCATGTTAGAATATTAAATAGTTTATCGTTTGTGGTTTGTCGTCGTCTGCCGGAAAACGACAAACCATAAACGACAAACTATTTTTTGGGTGCGGTGAGGTATTTTTTCAGCCGTTCTTCCAGGTCGTGGATGGTCAGGTTGCTGGATAGCTGACCGTTGATGGCTAATGACAGTCGGCCTGTTTCTTCCGAAACGGCAATCACGGCGGCATCCGTGGCGGCACTCATGCCCAAAGCCGCCCGGTGCCGAAAACCCAATGTGTGCGGTAATTCATCGTCGTCCGATACGGGCAGAATGCACCGGGCGGCCTGAATGCGCCCGTCGCTAATTACCACCGTACCATCGTGCAACGGGCTGTATTGACTGAAAATGGCCAGCAGCAGTGTTTTAGACAGTCGCGCATCAATTAACTCGCCCGATTGGGTGATTTTTGTCAGGTCATCGTTTTTCTGAATCGTGATTAGCCCCCCCGTAAACTCGGCACTGAGCGTTTTGCAGGCGTCTAAAATCGGTTTTAATGGTGTTGCGGGCTCGCTCACGTCGGGTTGCCGCAGTAACCACCGGCGTACCCACCGATTTCCGCCCAAATTAGTAGACTTGCCAATCAGGCCCAGAAACCGACGGATTTCCTGCTGAAAGATGATAATCAGCGCCAGCGCACCCACACTGATAAAATACTCCAGAATGGTTGTCAGCAGGTTCAGTCCCAGTGCTTTTACGAGTAAATAAACCGAGTAAACCAGCAGGTAACCCACAAACACCCGGCTGGCCACACTGCCGCGCACCAGTAGGTAAATCTGGTACAGCAACAGCGCAACCAGCGCAATGTCGAGGACATCGAGCCAGCCAATGGTCAGGAAACCCAAGCGAAATAGCAGCATAGCCGGGTGGGATGGGGTTAGGAGTGGGCCGGATCGGATGCCGGTCGCCCGTCGGGCAGGTCAATGGTTTCGCCTTCGATGGCCAATGCCGTGTTTGGAAACGCGGCCCGTGCCTCGTCCAGAAACGGTTGAAATTCTTTGTATCGCGACGAAAAATGCCCGATCAACAACTGCCCCACGCCGGCCTGAGCCGCAATGATGCCCGCCTGCCGCGCCGTGGAGTGATAGACTTCTTCGGCCCGCTCCAGATTATCGTCCAGAAATGTGGCCTCGTGATACAACAGATCAACGCCCTCAATAATGGGTACCATCGACTCGTTGAAGCGGGTGTCGGAGCAGAAAGCATACGACCTGGCCTTCGGGCCGGGGACGGTGTAGTCCGTCACGGCATAAAGCAACTGTCCGTTGGCGTCCAGAATATCAACTCCTTCCTTCAACTCCCGCATGTACTCGACCGGTACATCGGCGGGCAGTTTTTCGCGCAGTAACCGGCGTCGGCGGGTTTTTTCGCGGAACAGGTAGCCCGTACAGGCAATGCGGTGCTGCAGCGGGATGGACGATACCGTAAGCTGCGGCAGATCGAGCAGCAGTGCGGACTGGTGGGGATCAACGGCCTGAAAAATGATTTTGTAGCCGAGTCGCATATCCGACACCCGAAACATGGTCGTCAGGATTTCGTCCAACCCCTGCGGTCCGAACAGGTACAAATCGTCGGTACGGCCACCCATGCTCAGCGTCGAGAGGAGCGGGGGCAGGCCGAAGTAATGATCGCCGTGCAGGTGACTGATAAAAATGTATTTCAATCGCCCCGGCCGGGCACGCTGCGCAATAAGCCGCAATTGCGTGCCTTCGCCACAGTCGATCAGAAAATAGTCGTTGTTGTAATTCAGTAGCTGCGCCGTTGGATGCCGGTCGAGCATGGGTGTAGCGGAACCCGCGCCCAGAATGGTAAGCGCGAATACCGTACCCGCATCGGCGGACCGCCGGTCGGCCGTATCCCGGTCATGATGATTCGTGTCGTTAATAGTCGGATTCCCGGCCGCTTCCCCCTTGCTGCTCACTATCGTCTTCGTTGCGGAAATCGTTTTCCAGTTCATTCATAAACACGGCGTCAACGGCTTCTTCCACCGTTGGCAGGATGGTTAGATCAGGGATGTTCGACAGGTCGAGTTCATCAATGATTTCTTCGTTTTTGGTGACGACAATCAGCAGGCCAACTTCAGTGGTACACTGCCGGTTTATTTTACGCACCACGTTAATGGCATCGTCGTCGACGGCCTGAGTCGCTTCCAGGTCGAGGATAATATTGCTGTAGCCCTCCCGAAACAGACCCCGGCTGAGGGTCTCAAAGGCAGGAGCTACGTCGCCGTTAAACTCAGTTTCGTTCAGACGGATAAGAGCGTACTGTTCGTTTTTCTCAATCGAATAATTCATAAGAACCGTAACGTGAACAGGAAAGTGTTAGATAGACTAATCGTTGGTAACTGACTTTTGTTTGGTAACGGCTGCTTCGAAAATGTGTTCCGGCTCAGGCAAGGCTACCGGCCAAGCAACCCTTCGATAGCGGTTTCAATGCGTTTGAGTGGGTCGGTGGTATCCGACCGTTCAAATCCGCGACCCGTTACGGTTTCGTACAATTCAATGTAGCGGGCCGAAATCTGGTCAATCCATTCGTCAGACATGGCGGGAATGGTCTGACCAATTTTGCCCTGAAAATCATTGGCAATCAACCACTCACGCACAAATTCTTTCGACAACTGGCGTTGCGGCTGGCGGGCACGCAGGTTTTCGTCGTAGGTATCAGCGTAGAAATACCGCGACGAATCGGGGGTGTGCACCTCGTCGATGAGGTAAATCTGCCCGTCCAGTGCGCCGAATTCGTACTTGGTATCCACCAAAATTAATCCCTGCGCCCGGGCCATTTCGGTACCCCGGTTAAACAGAGCCAGCGCGTAGGCTTCCAACTGAACATAATCGGCTTCGCTGACAATGCCCTGGCTCAGAATCTCGTCCCGTGAAATGTCCTCGTCGTGCCCTTCGTGCGCTTTGGTGGTAGGGGTGATGATGGGCGCAGGCAGGCGGTCATTCTCCCGCAGGCCATCGGGCAGAGATACACCACAGAGCACCCGTCCGCCGTCGCGGTAGGTGCGCCAGGCGTGACCTGCGAGGTAACCCCGCACCACCATTTCGACCGGAAATGGTTCGCAGCGAAGACCGGCACTCACGTTAGGGTCGGGCAAAGCGCGGAGCCAGTTGGGAACAAGATCGGCGGTAGCCTGTAAAAAATAAGCGGCTGTCTGATTCAGTACTTGTCCTTTGTAGGGAATGGCGCGGGGCAGTACCACGTCAAAGGCTGAAATCCGGTCGGTCGCCACCATCACGAGTTGCTCCGGGAAGGAATAAACGTCGCGGACTTTGCCCTTGTAATACCCCGTCTGACCGGAAAAATGGAAGTGCGTTTCCTGTATTGCGTTCATTGATTACAGTTTGTCGTTTGAGGTTCGTGGTTTGTAGTTGAGGAACTATAAACCACGAACCTCAAACGTTTTTATAATTTCTCCAGCACAATCGCTGAAGCTCCGCCACCGCCGTTGCAGATACCGACGGCACCGAAATGCCCACCTTTCTGCGCCAGCACGTTGATGAGCGTCGTGACGATGCGGGCACCAGACGCACCCAGCGGATGCCCAATGGAAACGGCTCCACCAAAGACGTTCATTTTCTCCTGCGGCACCTGCAGCACCTGACTGAAGGTCAGCGGTACCACGGCAAAGGCTTCGTTGATCTCGAAAAAGTCGATGTCGGCCGTAGTCAGCCCGGCGCGTTCGAGGGCCTTAGGTACGGCGATGGTTGGCGTAGTGGTAAACCACTGCGGCTCCTGCTCCGCGTCGGCATACGACACGATCCGGGCGAGCGGTTTAAGACCCAATTCATCGGCCTTGCGTTGGCTCATCACGACTAAGGCCGAGGCACCGTCATTGATGGTCGATGCGTTGGCTGCCGTTACGGTACCGGTGGGTGTGAAGGCTGGTTTCAGCGACGGAATCTTGTCGTAAAACACGTTTTTATACTCCTCATCTTCGCTCACGGTTACGCTGCCTTTGCGGTCGGCGACTTCCACCGGAACGATCTCCGCCCCGAACTGACCGCTTTGGGTAGCGGCTTCGGCCCGTTGGTACGACTGCACCGCGTAGGCATCCTGCTCCTGACGACTGATCGCATATTTCTCCGCCGTGGCATCGGCAAAAACGCCCATGGCACACTGATCGTAAGCGTCCAGCAAACCGTCTTTGGCCAGCGCGTCTACTAATTCGGCGTTGCCATAGCGGTAGCCAAACCGGGCTTTGGGTACGTAATACGGCGCGTTGGACATGCTTTCCATGCCCCCCGCCACGATCACATCCGCCTGTCCCAACTGAATGGCCTGAGCCGCCAGCATAATGGCTTTGGTGCCCGATGCACACACTTTGTTGATGGTCGTGCAGGGTACATGAGCCGGTAAACCCGCTTTCAGCGCAGCCTGTTTGGCCGGTGCCTGCCCCACGTTGGCCGACACCACGTTGCCCATAATCACTTCCTGCACCAGGTCCGGCGAGACACCGGCTTTGGCCAATGCTCCTTTGATGGCAGCCGCACCCAGATCAACGGCCGACAGCGTCGATAAAACGCCCCCGAAACTGCCAATGGGCGTACGGACGGCAGCAACAATTACTACTTCGTTCATATTCTTTTAATAAAAGGTCATTGGTCGCAAGTCACTGACAATGAATATTACCACCGATTACCGGATTCAGGCTCATTCGCTGATTTCCGGTGCCGGGCCAGCGCGTAAGGCAGGTCGTCACCCTGCATAGCGTCGAGCAGTTGCCGGGCCTGCGCTTCGGTCATGTTCAGGTTCCTAAACCGGCGCAGCTCATCATCGGTCCGGTCCGAATGCGCTACCGTTGGTGCCGGTGCTGTTTTCGACTGAGCCGGTGCCGACTCCTCCTTGGTTTTCAGTGTTGACTTTGTTTTCCGACCCGCCTGCGCTGTTGGCTGCCGACCCGACCAGGTTCGCTTGATTAACTCAAAATTATGGCGGGCGGGTTCATTGTCGGGGTTCAGTAAAAGGGCCT
>JBBQLG010000038.1:0-42086 GCA_038327655.1 Cytophagales bacterium | reverse complement strand
TGGTTCAAGATAAGTAGTAAGTGATAAGAAGTAAAGCACCAAGTCTTTAGCTGTTGACTACCATAAGGTCTGTCACGTAGTACCTGCTACTTATCACTGTGAAATTCAGACGGGTTGATCGTGGGGCATCAGTCCGTTTTTAGTCAGGATTTCGCGGGCTAAGTTCAGGTAGCTGATCGCTCCTTTACTGTCCGCATCCTGCGCCAAAACCGGCACCCCAAAACTCGGCGATTCGCTCAGGCGAATATTGCGCGGAATAATCGTGTTGAACACCATTTGCTGGAAATGCGCCGTTACCTCACCCACCACCTGATTGGAGAGCCGCACCCGCAAATCGTACATCGTCAGCAGAATACCTTCGATAGCCAGATTCGTGTTCAGCCGCGACTGAATAATCTTGATGGTATTGAGCAATTTACCCAGACCTTCGAGGGCAAAGTATTCGCACTGCACCGGCACAATAACCGAATCGGCGGCTGTCAGGCTGTTAATGGTGATCAGGCCGAGCGAAGGCGAACAGTCAATGATAATAAAATCATAATCATCCTTAATGTCGGCGAGGGCTTCTTTCATCTTGCCTTCCCGCTCCGTCAGGTTAATCATCTCGATTTCGGCCCCGACCAGGTCAATATGCGACGGCAGCAGATCCAGGTTCGGAAAGTCCGTCTGGAGAATAGCATCCCGCGTCCGGACTTCTTCGACCATGCACTCGTAAATGCTGTTTTCGATCTCTTTAGGGTTGTAGCCCAGCCCCGACGTGGAGTTGGCCTGTGGGTCAGCATCAACGATTAAGGTGCGAAACTCCAAAGCGGCCAGACTGGCAGCCAGGTTAATTGTGGTGGTTGTTTTTCCGACGCCCCCCTTTTGGTTGGCAATGGCAATGACTTTACCCATGAGGTCGTTAGGTTGCAGGCCCAAATATGCCGCTTAGTTTCGGGGAAAGCAAGGACTGTTCCACGAAATGTTTCACAGAGAAATGAGTTGTTCCGAAACCCGATTACAGGAAATATTGGTTCGCGATAATTTTCGGGCAAGCCGGATTGATAAGACCCTTCTCTTTAGAACTTGCCAGGTTTAGTCGGCAGGATTGGTCACCCATAAGCTTCCATTAGTTGTCTATCGCTTTGTGGTTTATCCGGTCCAATCCCGAACGCCAGGGTGAAGGTGATGCCCTGGCCCACCTGACTGCTCCCCCTGATTTGCCTCCGTTGGCTTCGGCCAGTTCTTTGACCAGGATCAGGCCCAACCCGGTGCCTGTTTCCTGAGCCGTGCCGGCTTGAGACCGGTGTTTGGTCAGGCTAAACAACCGGTCGAACTGCGTCTGACTCATGCCAATGCCCGCATCGACCATGCAAAACTGCTGATACCCGTTGGTATGCCCGTAGCTGAGCTCAATACGCCCGCCCGGATGGGTAAACTTGATCGCATTTTGCAACAGGTTTCGGAAGATAATGGCCAGGAGGTTTTGGTCGGCAATCAACTGGGCATCGGCTGGAGTAGCATTGCTGATGTGAATGTTTTTAGTAGTAGCCACGGGATGTAGCAGGTCTATTTGCTCCTGAACGATGGCTTGCTACGTTGGTGGTTTGCAAAGCTGGCTTAAGGCCACCCATCTGCGTAAGCGACCAGTTCAGTGTATTCTCCAGCATGGTCTGCATGTTGGTCTGTCGTTTGCCTGATAGCTGGGTGGTTTGGGTAAACTCGTCGTTGGTCAGGGCGCCCCAATCCACCAGGTTAGGGTAGTTTTTGAGGGTAGCCACGGGCGAACGCAAATCGTGGGAGATAAGGGCAAAGAGCTTGTCTTTGGCTGCGTTGAGGTTACTGAGTTCGGCGCGTTGGCGATTTTGCTGGACGATCAATTCGCTCAATACCCCAAAAAACGGATTATGAACGGGTTATTCGACTGACCAATAACATCTTACCACTTTTACACCCGTTGGACTGTCGGCTCTCCTGTGGGACGCGCTTCCTGTCGCCAGAGAATTGCACCATACACTTTGATTAATCTTGCATCAATCGTTCCAACCCCAGGGGTCGGGTGACGCCTGTCACCTTTATTTACCTGTTGCCAAGCAGTAACTCATGGCAAGGCACGATTAGTTAACAGGTCTTTTTGCAAACATAATCGCAACAAAGCCATTACCCGGTGCATGTCATACTTCCAGGTGATGAGAATCATGTAAAGCCTGATTTTATACAATCACCTTTGTTGCGCCTTCCGGCCGATATCCAGTTGCTGCGTTCATTATCTGGTTCCTCAGGAAGTTTTTGAGATCGGTTGAGACACGGAAAGTCAATTGGTTAAAACCAAAAAATGGTCCATTTACACGTTTAAAGGGCGCTGCCCGTCACAATCATGAAACAAATACTCATAGTCTGTATCGCCTTGGCTTTATCGCTGAACGTAGCGCAGGCACAGGACAAAAAGCAACAGAAAGCAGCGGCCGTAACGGCAGCAAAGGCCACCGTTGCTGCCGACAAAGCCGACCTTAAACAGAACCGGGAGGATCGTCAGGACGACAAGAACCAGTTCGATAAAGAAAGCCTGAAGATTGACCGCAAAGCGCACCGGAAACAGGAAGTCAAATTATTAAAGGACCAGGTAAAAAAAGACGCGAAAGTCGTTAAAAAGGCCATTTAGGGGCGAAGAATCGTCTCTTTTTGTGAAGCACTAAACTCATAAATAAGTATCAATACTTTGTACACGATCATGAAAGCAGAAAAAAGACTGGGTATCTTCATGGACCATGCAACGGCTCATCTCATGGAATTCACGACCGATCCCATTGAAACGACAACGATCCTGTCGCCATTCACGCACCAGGAAAAGGAAAATAGTCTGGGTAAGAGTGAACAGTTGATGCACAATAAGGAGCAACACGAAGAAGCAGACTATTACAAAAAAATAGGCGAGGTTATCCGACAACACGATGAGGTTATTTTGTTTGGTCCGACCGAGGCTAAAGAGGAACTTCTGAATAAATTACGGCAGGATCATCGGTTTTCCGACATAAAAATTCATGTTCAATCGGCGGATAAAATGACCGGGAATCAGCAACATGCCTTCGTCAAAGCGTATTTTACCGGGCATGTTCCGGCTTGATTAGCAAGTACACGACTCAACCATCAACATGCCCGTATTCTGGCTCTTTATATTGGGAATACCCATTGCCTGTGTAGCCTGGACGGTCACCCACGAAGAATTGTTTCGTGAGCCACGGGAGTACTGTGCCAAACGGAGTTTACAGGGTAAAACGTTGTTAGAGAGAAAGTTTTTTTACCTCTTCACCTGCGAATATTGCTTCAGCCATTACGTAACCCTGTTCTTTCTGTTGCTGACCAACTATCAGTTACTGATTCCGGGTTGGCGCGGCTACATAATTGCTGGATTTTCATTGGTGTGGATAGCGAATAGCTACATAAGCCTGTTCGGACTTTTACGCCAGGGCATTAAAAAGGAAAAAGCCGAAATTGAGGTGCTGGAGACGAAGACACACAACTAACAAGGTTGAGTACAGAAAAGCATCGCCCGCATGGTCGGGTTGACGAGCTGGCTCATCGTTTGTTTAGCTGGCGTCGACGGTTTGCGCTGTTGCTGATGAGCAGGCCAATAGCGATGCCCAGGGCTATGTATCGACCAACTCCCAGCGGCCGGAAGCGGGTACGTTTGGCCGTAATTTCGATGATGCCGATCGGTTGAACCCGCAGACTGCCGCCACCGCCACCGCCTTCTCCCCGCCCCTTATCGGGCGTATCGGTTGAGTCACCTGTTGCTTTGGCATGGCCCGATCCGAAGCCCCCGCCAAAGCCCAGCATGACTTTCGCCACGGGAATGATCGTTTTCTGATCGACTACGATTGGCTCGCCGTAGACTGTTTTGACGGACGCTCCGCCAATGAATGACTGGAGTAATTGCTGCACATCGGATAAGTTCATAAGCTGATTTCGTTAATGAGGCCATACCGGAGTAACAGAAAGACCAATAGCAAACGGAACATGGCTCGAAACAATGGCGTACGGCTCGACGCAAAAGTAGTTTTTGGATCGGTGCTAACCCATGACCTTGCTTAGTACGAATACTGACCGTGGTCATACGCCTGCCTCCGCCACGTCATAGATTGCCCGGTCGTTTGTCTCAACGCCCCCCTGATTATCAGGGCCGACTGGCTAACGGGTAACCTCGATTCTAAAAACACCGACATCGTTTTTGACACATTCAAACAACTGGCCCACGAGTTTCAGCAGACCATTGTGGCCGTTACCCACGATACCGATTTCACCCGAAAATCGGACCGCACCATTAAGATGCAGAATGGCCGGATTTTGACCACCAATAAGTCCGGGCCTGCCTGACGAAGCGGCTTATTTTAGGGTGATTGATCGCGATAAATTAGCATCTCGCCTGACTTACATCAGGTCGATATATGAGTTCTGTCATAGGTGGCTTGTTCGTCGGCGCGTAGGTTTGTCAGGTTAAACGGATTACACCCGTTTTATAGGCACCCTGATAACTATCAATAGATCGGTCCTGCCGCGACACTGCCATCCACCATCGTAATGTTCGTCGCAACTGACGCGGCTGTCATCAACTCTACATACCGCATGAATGCGTCGCTTCGTGGTTTTCTGGATGAAACGGGTGCCCTATCCCGGTTCGCGGGAGATTTTTTTCGGCAACTGGCTAAACCTCGTCAGGAGATAGCCGAGTTTGGCCGTCAATGCTATATCGTCGGGTATCAGTCGATGCCGCTCGTGGGCGTAACGACATTCATCATGGGCCTGGTGCTGACCTTACAGGCGCGCCCAACCATGATGAAATTCGGGGCCGAATCCTGGATTCCGTCGATGGTCGCTCTATCCATTATTCGCGAAATCGGACCCGTCATTACCGGCATTATCTGCGCCGGCAAAGTGGGGTCCAGTATCGGTGCCGAATTGGGGTCCATGAAAGTCACCGAGCAGATCGACGCCATGGATGTATCGGGCGTAAATCCGTTTCGCTACTTAGTGGTACCCCGGGTACTGGCCATGACGCTTATGCTGCCCCTGCTGGTGGTGATGGGCGACGCCATTGCCATTTACGCCTGCTTCCTCGGTATCAATATGCGCGACCCGACAAGCCTGTCGCTTTTTTTCTATAACGTGTTCGACAGCCTGGCATTCAGCGACGTGTTGCCGGCTTTTATCAAAACGTTTTTCTTTGGCTTCGCTGTTGGCCTGATTGGCTGTTACAAGGGCTATTTTTCCAGCAAAGGCACCGAAGGGGTGGGGCATTCGGCCAATTCAGCCGTCGTCGTGTCGACGCTCGTGATTTTCCTGATCGACCTGGTGGCCGTTCAGATTTCCGACCTGCTGGGCTACAATTAACGGCCGCTTATGACCACACAACCCGCCCCCTCCCCTACCCAGGCTCCGATCGCTTCCTTGTCCGACACGGTGATGGAGGTGCAGCAACTCGTTAAATCGTTTGGTGCCAACCACGTGCTTCAGGGGTTCGATCTTACCCTGAAACGGGGGGAGAACATCGTCGTAGTGGGCAAGTCCGGCTCGGGAAAATCCGTGCTCATCAAATGCATTATCGGCCTGATGGTCCCGGATCAGGGCCACATCCGGGTGTTTGGTCAGGATGTGCCGACCCTCAACGCAGATGAGCTGGATATACTTCGGTTGCGCGTGGGATTTCTGTTTCAGAGCAATGCCCTCTACGACTCGATGACGGTGCGCCAAAACCTGGAGTTTTCGTTACGGCGGCACTGGCCCGACCAAAGCCCCAGCGAGGTAGATGCGCAGGTGATGGAAGCCCTTAATAATGTGGGGTTGGCAAAAACGGTCGACATGATGCCCGCCGAGTTGTCGGGCGGTATGAGCAAGCGGGTTAGTCTGGCCCGTACCCTCATCCTGAAACCGGAGATTATCCTGTACGACGAACCAACTACGGGACTGGACCCCATCACCGCGAAAGAGATCAATACGTTGATTCTGAGCATCCAGGCCAAATTCAATACGTCAGCCATTATCATTTCGCACGACATGAAATCAGTACAGATGACCGCTAACCGGGTGGCCATGCTCATCGACGGACGCTGCTACGGCATCGGCACCTACGAGCAACTCAGTAAATCGCCCGACCAGCGGATCAACGAATTTTTTGCCTGAACACCATGAAACCACAAACCAATAGCAACCTGAGGCTCGGCATTTTTGTGCTGGCCGGCTTATCGCTCCTCGTCGTTACCCTCTACGTGCTGGGCCAGCAGCGAAACCTGTTCAACCCCGTCATCCACGTTGGCGTCAGCCTGAAAAACGCGACGGGGCTGGTACGCGGGAACAATGTCCGCTTTGCCGGTGTCAATGTCGGCACGGTCGAGCGAATTACTATCCGCAACGACACCGCCATATTCGTTGCCATGGTGATTCGAAAAGATGCGAGTCCGTTCATCAAAAAAACGGCGTTGGCGTCCTTAGGCACCGATGGCCTGATGGGCAATGCCGTGATCGACCTGAGTGCCGTTGCCGATGCGGTACCCGCCGTGGAAGATGGGGATCAGTTAAGGGGTGCCCGAACGCTGGCCATGGCCGATCTGATGCACACGCTGGGTAGTTCCGGCGACGACCTGTCGGCGATAACCAAAGACTTGCGGGTATTCACCGGGCGGCTCAACCAAAGTCCGGTGCTGCGTCGCCTGCTAACCGATGAGGTCCTGGTTACCGACCTGCACCAGACAACCGCCAGTTTACGCATGGCTGGCCAGCAGATTCACTTAGCCGCCGACGATATCCAGCAACTGACGGGGCGGGTTCGGGCCGGGCGGGGAAATCTGGGTTACCTGCTCCATGATACCACCCTGGCTACTGACCTGCACACGGCCATGGGTTCGTTTAAGCGGGTGGGTAGCCGGACCGATACCCTGGTCCAAGCCCTGAGCACCTTCACCAGCTGTCTGTCGAGTCAGACTGGTGCGCTGAATACGGTGCTGCATGATACGGCGTTTAGTGGGAATCTGTCGCGGACGATGGGTAATGTAGAGCAGGGAACGGCGCGTTTCAGTGAAGATATGAAAGCCTTGCAGAGCAACTTTCTGTTCAGAGGCTATTTCCGCCGGAAAGGGACCTTGTAGGTGGCTTCCCTGAGAGTAGCGTTCAGGCCCGGTAGTATCAGCAGCAAAAGGCCCTGACTACATAAGTCGGGGCCTTTTACCGTGACAGTGATAGCGTCAGTTTTTATTTGATTTTTGGGTCGCCTGATCCGCTTTGGCAGCCTGTTTATCGGCCTTGGCCCGGATTCTCTGCGCTTTTTTTTCTGAATTGACCGCCTTCCTGGATGCCTTCACGGCATCTTCGGCCTCCCGATTGACCCGACCCGTTTCTTTCGCGACGGCCTTATTATCTTTTTGCAGTTGTTCGTCTTTTTTCAGGCGCTCCTGGTTTTGCATCAGGTTTGCGTCATTGGTAGCAGCCTCCAAAGTGGCTTGTTTCAATTTCGCGGTCTGGCTCGTATCCGATTGAGCCGACGAATGCACCGAAATCAGGCAGCAAGCGCCGAGCAGCAGTATTGAGTAAATGGGTTTGAGTTTCATCGTAGTTTTTATTTCCCCGTTAGAAGCGGGACAATCAATAAACAAACCAAAAGTATTTAACGTTTTGATAATCAGTAAGATAAGAATCAGGTAAAGGCATGAGTAATATCATTGATTTTCCTGTACATTAATTGCAGCAAATGACATACCCATTCTTTGCCCCCCGCCACTACCAGTTGCCCCGGCGTAGTTTGTCGGGTTCCAGCACCCGGATGCCCGCACCAATAATTCCACGATCTTATTAGGAATCAGCCTCGACTGTGCGGATAGCTCCCTTATGGTTGAGATGATAATGACAATTTCTATTGCCTTCGTATTCACTCCTATTCAACGAAATAGATTGTTCTGTAGTCAATGATAAACTAACTGCGCAAACCATAGAAACGAAATTGCTACTTATAAGCAGTAGACTTATTTACATCATACCGCCAATTTTGATGCATAAAGCTATGCGTAATGACCACATCCTACACGGAAGAAGAGAATGCTCTCCTAAAACAGTTAGGGAATAGAATCAGGGCGTTTCGAACCAGTCAGAATATCTCGCAGGAAAGACTGGCATTCATCTGTAATCTTGACCGAACTTATGTTGGCTCCGTGGAACGCGGAGAACGAAATGTATCCGTCCTGAATCTGAATAAGCTATCCGTATCGCTTAACGTAACACTCGCTCAGTTTTTCGAGGAGTAAACCCCGGTGATATGGCAACCTACCTGCAAAAGCGCGATAACATCATCGACGCGCACCTCAGCATTCACGACCCAATCAACATTGGCGACCTACACTATTGGTTCACCGGCCCCGAACTGACTGCTATTCTCAGGTCGCATTTGGTGGGAACATCACTGGCTGGCATGGCCATCAGAACCCGTTCGAAAAGAGCCAAATCATTAGTGTGCGATGCGTTGGGGTATCCAATACCTAAATCGTTTCCGAAGAAACAGCCTCGTTTCACCGGACAGAAGTTTGATCTATACGTTCAGCAGGCCACTAATCTCCAGATTTGGAATCAGGAAATCGACCCCGAAAGGCGGTATGTTCTGATGATGCTCGACAAGGGAAGTGTAATCATTAACGTCGTTGTAATTAATGGCGTTGATTTAGCCCTGCTGGATACCACGGGCACACTTACTCAGAAATATCAGGCGCGATTAACGATTACAGCCACCAGTACGGAACTGATCAGCCACACAGATACCGAACCCGTTTTGAACGTAGTATCAACTCAGGCCAACATTGACCTGTCGGGGAGTTCGCCAACGGAACAACCTGAGTTGGGTAAATTGCTGTCGATCAGCGTATTATTCAATAAGTTGTCCAAATTGGTTGGGGCTACTGTGAAGCATCTGAGTTTTATTCAGGAGCGAAACAGGGGAGCCGCCTTACACCAACGCGTTTGTCAGGCTCTTGGCTACAAAAACTTTCATGATAACGGCCAGTTTCCGGATGTCAGGCATCAGTTGGTGGAAGTGAAGCTACAGACCTCACCAACCATCGACCTGGGTTTAGTATGTCCCGACAGTGAAGCACGGTTGGATATAGAGCAACTGAATGGCCATCAGATTCGTCACTGCGATGCCCGATACGCGATCTTCTACGGACGAGTCATTGACGATCAGGTGCAGATTACCCATTTTTATCTGACAACCGGTCAGGACTTTTTTTCGCGGTTCCCTCCGTTTGGCGGTAAGTCTGTCAACACAAAAATTCAGCTTCGCTTACCGGACTTCTTCTTCTTGACACCTACTGCTCAAACTAACTTGTCTGCTCAAGATGGTGAATAGGTTCGACACCAAAAGACTCGCCGACGGCCTCTTCAAGTTTGTGGGCAAGACGAGTCGTCTGCGCTAAATCATGGGACGCATTTAGCTGCTCAACCAACGCAATAATCTTATTGGCGACCGGCGAATTGATTGCTGGTAATGGGTAACGTTCTACGTATTGGGAAAGATAGCGTCGGCGGCCCGAATAGAGTTTGTTGTTGAATACGAGATCGTGATATTTCGTCATCAGTTTTGAATTGGCGACCCCCTGAATCAGTAGTAATAACCGGGCTTCCTCAGTGGTTTTAGCCGCTATCCAATAACAGTTCCCGTTGACAATATTTCCGTTCGTATCAAAATAAAAACGGGGACTGGCACTAATATCCGGGAAAACCAATTTCGGTAAAGTCCATATGTTTGGATGGTGTGGAACCCAAATTTCAAACCATTCCCGGCCTGCATCAATCAAATATTTTCGGGCACGTAGCTGTTCTTCGTGCAACCGAAAATAAGCCGCAGCTTTCGGATACTTGCTAATCGAAATCGTCTGCTTCGTGCCATTCGGGCTGTAATGCGGATAAAGTACTTTAAGGCATTGATTTTCAGTAGCTCCCCATGCCCGAATAGTTTCTTGAGAAATTAGATTTTTAAGTAACTCACGCTCAGGCATATCATCGCCAAACTGCGCCCAGTCATCTCGTATAAAAACCCGATCAGCCGTAGTTTTTATACCTACTTTCACTTTGACCAAACTGCCTACCCGGCATGAGGCAGCCGCGTCGATGCGGCTTGTCCACTCCGTTTCGGATTCGGAGAGCATATCCCACCCATGCGTGTTATCAAACGTTAGTACACCGGCTGTCTTTTTATAGCGCTTTTCGTTCACCTGAAAATAGCCTTTGTCCTGAGTAGTCAGAATATCATATACAGTCGTAGCGGGTTTACAATCTCCCCGATAACCGTTTAATTCTTCGTATACCTTAACGAACCGGGCGGGTGCCGACGGTTGGCGGGTTACTTTCCGGCGGCCAATTAATAAAGCCGGTAAAACAGCCGCGTCAAAGAGTTTGGTATCGCCAAGATCAATCAGTTCAACGATACTGTAATTTTCGGTTAAAAATTTTCTGACGCTCTCGCCACTTTTTGTAGATAAGTATCGGTTCGACGTTATTACGCCAAGTATACCATTATCTTTAAGGCTATTGGTCATTGCAATCAGAAACGCATAATACAAGTCGACGCGGCCTTTGAGGTTAAACTTTTGGGCCAGCTTCTGCGCCTGATCACTACCGAGCACCTGCGTTCTGACATAAGGTGGATTCGCAATAATAACATCAAACAGTTGATTGGTCCGGGATTCATTCTCCCCACCGAACCCGATACTGAACTGTTGCTCAGGCGGGCTGACAGCCTCTAAAAAATCGCCGTTCAGTAGCGTTGTCCGTTGGCTGTCAACTTGTTGTAGCCGTATCTGAGCCGATGAAAGATAGTGTTTGTTAGAGTCGTAGCCCGACAATGAGAAACGGTAATCCGTATCGGCCAACTGCGTAGCGATAGATAACAGGAGTTCGCCATCACCACAGGCCGGGTCTAAAATAGAAACTTCCTGTGCCGGAGGAAGGTGAGTTATAATTCGGCTCGATAAAAAATCAGCCAATGGCCTGGGTGTAAACGTAGCTCCCGTTTTTTTTATCTCTCCTACTTTACTCATGCTTATTGACGCAATTCATGACGAAAGTCAAAGATACTTAAAATCATCATAATAAAGAGCGTTATGTTGGTTTTCACCTTGGTACTACTACCAGTTGCCCCGGCGTAGTTTATCGGGTTCCAGCACCCGGATGCCCGACCCGACCTGCTCAATGAATCCATCGTGTCTGAACTCGGTCAGGGTGCGAATCAATGACTCCGTTGCCGTACCGACGACCGACGCCAGATCATCGCGGGAGAGCTGAATCAGGCCCGAGCCATCCGGGCTGCCAGTCGTTTGCTGTTCGTGAAGGTGCAACAGCGCATCGGCCACCCGTCGGCGCAGCGAATTGTAGGCCATACCCACCAACTGCTGTTCCCGCTCGCTGACCCGGCCCGCCAGTAACCGGATAAATTGCTGGCTCACGTCCGTATTGGCCAGCAGCAGTTGCCGGAAATCGGCGTCGGGAATATAGATCAACTCCGAGTCTTCCAGGGCAATACCCGAGTCGGAATAGTCGGTGTTTTCGAGCAGGGCGAGGTAGCCGAAAAAATCGCCGGCCTTGTACAGACCCGTAATCAGTTCCTTGCCGTCGGCCGTGGCCCGGACGGTCTTTACGTGGCCCGACTTCAGAAAGTACAGCCGCGTGGGCGCATCGCCCTCCGAATAGATGAATTGCTTTTTACGCACCGAATGCACCCGCCGATCAGCCGATAAACCCGCCAGCCCCACCTGCCGCGCATCGGCCAGAAACTGATCCAGGCCATCGGTATGCAGATCGTAGTCGGGTTTCATGTTCTGGAACCGGTTGAGTCGCCCCTCGATGGCACTGAGCAGTTCCGACTCGGCGAAGGGTTTGGTCAGGTAATCGTCGGCCCCCAGTTCCATGCCCTTGCGAAAGTCGGAACGCTCCGTTTTGGCCGTCAGAAAAATAAACGGTATCCCCGCCAATTGCGGGTTTTTATTGAAAATATGCAGCACCCCGTAGCCATCAAGCACCGGCATCATGATGTCGCAGATGACCAGATCAGGCCGGTTTTCCAGCGCTTTCGCCACCCCGGTTTTGCCGTTTTCTGCCGTTAACACCGCGTAGCCGGTCAGGTCCAGAATCTCGGCGGTATTTTCGCGAATGCCGTCGTTGTCTTCAATCAGCAGGATGGTTTTCATAGGGGAGGATTAAGGTAACGGTCGTGCCTTTGTTCAATTCACTCGCCAGTGCCACAGTGCCGCCCATCAGCTCGACATACCGGGCTACAATGTGCAGGCCCAGTCCGGTGCCGGGTTTCGTGGTGGCATTCTTGGCCCGGAAAAATCGCTCGAAAAGATGCTCCTGATCAGCCGGTGAGATGCCGATGCCCTGATCCGCTACGATGACTGTCAATTGCTTATCGGTACGCGCACATTGTACCGTAATCGTCGATGGCACATCGGAATATTTGATGGCGTTGGACAACAGATTCATCAGTACTTTCCGCAGCAGCGACGGATCGAGCCACACCGGGTCGGAGCAATAAATCGTCGGCTGAATGGTTTGTCCGGGTTTGAGCATCCCCTGCATCTCGGTCACAACGTCCTGAATAAGCATCAACAGGTCGACCTCGACTGGATTGGGGGCGACTTTACCTTCTTCCAGACGGCCGACCGACAGAAACTCCTCCAGAATGTCGTTGAGGTGCTTTACCGACGATTGAATGCGCTGCAGGTGCCGCTCCCGCTTATCCTGCTGATCGCTGCCGGGGTATTTGCCGACTAAGGCCGCCGACGACAGGATGGTGGTCAGGGGCGTCCGAAACTCGTGCGAAGCCATGGAGACGAAGCGCGACTTCAACTCGCCCAGTTCCTGCTCGGCCACTAAGGCTTTGGCCAGTTCATCTTTGGACTGCTCCAGTCGTTTCAGCGTGGTCATCAGGGCGTGGGTGCGGTCGGCCACTTTCTGTTCCAGGTCGGCGTTGAGCCGTTCAATGCGGTCCCGGTGGGCGAGCAACTCCCGTTCAGCTTCTTTTTTCAGGGTGATGTCGATGATGTAGGCCACGGCATACAGTTCGTCGTCGAGTTGGAAGTAACTCAGGCTGATTTCTGTCGGAAACACCGAATTATCGTTGCGCCGGGCGTATAAGTCACGCGTATGGCCCATGGCCCGCACCTGTGGATCCGTATTGAACGACTGCCGGAGCTGCTCGTGGTATCGGCTGGCGTTGACCGGCACCAGCAATTCGATGGGTTGACCCATCAGTTCAGCCTCATCATAGCCAAAAAGTTGCCCGGCCTTCCGGTTAGCCGACACGATCCGGCCTTTCTGATCACAAACGACGATGCCGATGGTAGCGTGGGTAAATACAGCTTCGTAGCGCTGTAAACTCTTCTCCAGTTCATGTTCGGCCCGGTGGAGTTTTCCCTCACTGGTCAGTTGGACCGATTCGTGATGCTGCATGCTCTGCTCCAGGTCGTGCTCCGCCTGATGCAGCCGCCCCTGGTGGGCAATACGCACTAAGAAATACCGGGCCGCATCGTCGCTGACCGGCGTAATAACCAACCGCCCCCAGAACCGGGTGCCATCCAGCCCGACGTGTTCGGCTTCCTGTTCATACCGCCCCTGTTCATAGATTTTCCGGATGAGGGCCGTCCGCTGTTCGTCCGTCTGCGGGGGCATGGGGAGTGCCCGGCCCCAGTCGGGATGGCTCAGCAGGGCTTTTTCAGAATCAAAGCCCAGCATCCGGCACCCCCCCTGATTGACGCGTTTAAACCGCTCGGCGTCCGTGTCGTAGATGCCGATAAAATCGTCGCTCTGTTCAAAAAGCAGGTTAGCCAGTGTATTCAGTGGGTGGTCGGTCAGCATAGAGATGGTCGGCGCGGTTTATTGACGGCGGCCGGGTAAGCGGTTAACGATGAAACAGGTAGATTTTTGGTCAAATCCGTCAAATGTCAGTTGGTTACATGACCGGCGTCATGCCATCCGGCCGGGCTTAGCGTCAATTTTACAATCAGTTCTACCCGTATAGAATCTGACCACTTTACTAAATCTATCATGGAAACCAGTCCGTATCACCCTGTCATGATCCCTGCCAAAACCACTATTTTACTGGTTTTTGTACCCACTGTACCGAGTTGGGACACCGTACAGGAGCCGTCGCTCCCGGCACTCATCGACGTAATGCAACGGCAACTCGGCACATCGGTTCCCATTTTAATGCTCAACGAAACCCTGCATGCCGACGTCATCCTTAGCTTTCATGTCCATCAGCTACCGGCTTTTGTGCTGGTGCAGCAGGGCGTTGAATTGTGGCGGCACGAGGGCATGCTGGATCAGGATACGCGGGCTAACCTGACAGACTGGTTACTGAACAGTTAACGGTGGCTTCCGCTGCCGCACCCAACCCTTATACAGCTCGATCCAGCCCACACCGGCCAGCGATACCCACCCGCACCGACCCAGATCATTAACTGATAGCCGACCGAACTGCGCCAGGTGCTGCATGGGCGGTATGCTCAGAAAAGCGGCCAGCATCAGGACGGTTATCCCCAGCATGAGCCACAGCAACGGATTCGGACGGCGCAGCGTAGCCACGACCGACGCCCGATTTGACCGGCTGACCAGCACCAGCCAGATATTGCTCAGCACCAGCGTGATGAACGTCATCGTTCGCACCCGTTCCACGGTATAGCCCGCCTGCATGGTCTGGTAGTAGATGCCCAGCGTAGCCAGCGAAATCACCAGGCCCTGCACCACCCGAATGCCCAGTTCACCGGCGGTAAAAAAAGTGTCGGTCAGTCGGCGGGGTGGCTGGCGCATCAGATCCCGTTCGGCGGGTTCATTCTCGAAAGCAATCGAACAGGTTGGGCCCATCACCAATTCCAGAAAAATGATGTGGATCGGGCTTAACAGGTTTACGTACTGCCAGCCGAACAGCAACGGAATCGTTACCGTCAGGATGATCGGGATGTGGATGGCCACGATGTAGCCCACGGCCCGTTTCAGGTTCTGGTAGATCAGTCGACCCTGCGCAATGGCTTTTACCATACCGCCCAGATCGTCGTCGACCAGTACGATCGAAGCCGCCTGTTTAGCCAGTTCCGTTCCCCGTTTACCCATTGCGATGCCAATATGAGCGGCTTTCAGCGCGGGTCCGTCATTCACGCCGTCGCCCGTCATGGCCACCACCTCGCCCCCGGCCTTCAGGGCCCGGATCACGCGGAGTTTGGCGTCGGGAAACATGCGGGCAAACACATTGACCGAACGCACCTGCGTCTGTAAATCAGTATCAGTCATCGCAACCACCTCCTGACCGGTCAGGATTTGGTCGGGATTCGGAAGGTCTACCTGCCGGGCAATGGCCTGCGCGGTTTCGGGCGAATCGCCGGTAATCATTTTCACGCTGATGCCGGCCTGACTGAATTGCTGAACAACGGCTTTGGCGTTGGGTTTGGGCGGATTCTCCAGCGCCACCAGCCCTTTGAATGACCAGTTGAACGCATCCTGTTCGGCCGGATAGTCGGCCCCGGTCCAGTCGCTGCCCGCCACGCCCAGCACCCGGTAGCCCTGCCTCGCCAGTTCATTGGCTTGCCGAAGCACCCCGGCGGCTTCTTCGGCCGGTAGGTGGCACACCCGCATGATGCGTTCCACGGCACCTTTGCCCGCTACCCGCACCGGCCCGGTAGCGGGGGCATACACGTGGGTCATCATGGGCGGAACACCCGCCAGCGGATACTCGTGTGCCAGCGGTTCGGGGGTGGTTTCGGGCTGACCGGAGACCGACTGATTGGCCGACACAATCGCCTTTTCCATCGGATCGAACGGGTAGGGTTCGCTCGCCCATCGGGCATACGCCAGTACCTCCCGGGCCGATGAAGACAGTGCGGTACCGGGGGCAACGATTGTACGGGTATGGTGATCGTACAGTTTCACCAGCGTCATTCCCTCTTGGGTGATGGTGCCGGTTTTGTCGGTGCAGATGACCGTAGCGGAGCCGATGCTTTCGACGGTCTGGGGTTGTTTGGTCAATACCCCGAAATGAACCATCCGGGCGGCTCCCAGGGCCATAAAGCTGCTGAAGGCCACCGGAATTTCTTCGGGCAGCACCGACATGGCGATGGTCAGGCCCAGGAGCAGCGAGGTAGCCCAGTTGCCGGAATGCGCAAAATTAATGCCCCACACCAGCGCGAACGCCCCAAAGCCCGCGAACGCCATCCCCCGGATAAACCGGCTGATCTGGAGCTGAAGGGGCGTTTTTTCGGGGACTATGGTTTGGAGAGAGTGCCCCAGTTTGCCCAGGTCGGTGGCGTCGCCGATGGCCGTTATCCGCAGGTAGGCACTCCCCGACGTGAGGGTGGTACCGGCAAAAAACCGGTCGGTATCCGGCATCAGTTTAGCGACCGGCACCGACTCCCCCGTGAGAGTAGCCTCGTCTACCGAGCAGTCGTTGGCTTGTACCAACCGTCCGTCGGCGGGTACCGTTTGCCCTTCGGTGAGCCAGACGATATCACCCACCACCACCTGTTCAACGGCTTCGGTGGTTAGTTTACCGTCGCGAAGCACCGACACCGTGGGCTGGGTAAGTTGCCGCAGGGCCTGCAACGCCCGGTCGCTCCGTACGGTCTGAAACACCGAAATACCGGCAACTAAGCCCATTGCTACGCCAAGTACGATGCCCTCCTGCCACTGTCCCAGCAGGACGTACAGCAGGCTGGCAACCGCCAGCAGGATAAACATCGGCTCCGAGACAATCTCGACGACCAGCCGCCAGCCCGTTTGTGACTCGCCGGCGGCCCGCTGATTAAGCCCGAACTGACGGCGCGCGGCATCGGCCTGAGCCGACGATAAGCCGGTCAGCGGAACGGCCGCTGGTTGAACAGGATGTGTCGTCATACGATCGAATCGGGAGTAAACAACACAAAGGTGCGTTTACCTCAGAGCCGAACGGATGATTATTGATAGCCTGACACCTGATACTTATCATGTTTTGGTCGATTTACCCCAAAATCGTCCGGCATATCCCCCTGATTCTGGTATCATAGTGGGGTTTACAGTGCAGCGTTAAACGGTGGCCAGCACCGGGCGCATGGTCTGCCGCACAACCTGCTGGGTTACGCTTTCCAGTAGGGCTGTGGCTAAGCGGCTGTGGGGTTTGGGCAGCAGCATAATCAGGTCAACGTCGTGGTGAGTCAGGTAATGGTCCAGCACCATGGTGAGATCATTTCCCGGAATAAAACGGAACGTGTGGGGCAGATCAGCCAACAGACGACCAAGACCATCGGCGGCTTTACGCTGGCGGTCATCCGGTTCGTCTTCCATGCAGATGATGTCCAGCATAGCGCCGAAGAGCTGAATAAACCCTTTAGTACTGGCCAGGGACGTAACCGATACCGGGCTCGACAGGTCGACGGCCAATAGGATGGTTTTTACGGTGTGGTAGCGAACACCAGCGGGAATCAGCAGCATCGGCACCTTCGTTCGGGGAATCAGTTTTATCGCCAGACTACCCTCCGAACGAGCTTTCGGCGGGTGTTTGTCGGCAAGACCCATAATCAGCAGATCGGCGTTCCAGGTGGCTGCTTCCGTTTCGATAACTGTTTCCGGGTCACCGGGTCGGGCCACAATTGATACCGTAACGCTGCCTTTAGTCAATGTCATCATGTGCGTTCGCAGCCGACCCAGACGGCGGGTAGCCAGATAATGCTGCACCGTGGCTGCCGACTCTTCAGACTCGTATTCCAGGGAACCGGGCGGGTTGGGGTCGTAGGCATGAACAATGACCAGCTCGGTATCCAGTTTAGTGGCCAGGTCAAGCGCATAATCGGATGCCCAGCTGGAATTATCGGAAAGACTGGTGGCGAGCAGAATCGTTTTCATGGCACACTTGACAAACGGGATTGTCTCCGACCTGAAATGAGCGGGTATGAAGCCCGTCAACAGCGCAAAAGTAGGCCGTTGATTCCTGCCCGCAGGTGACGGGCATCAGGTGGAGGGTTGATTGTCGTCAGGAGTCGGCGGGTAGCGTATCGGCACCTTTGGGGTATCGATACGTTACCCGCCAACTCCCCCGCCCATGCGCCAACTCCTTTTTCTTACGCTGCTCTGCCTGTCGGGCCTGTCGGTCGACGCCCAAACGACGGACGACCGGAACCGGCTGCATGCCTACGCGCAGAGCATCGGGGCGGCCGGGGCCACGGATACGCTGTGCCCAAACCCGGACGATGCCTGTCTGAAACGGTATTTCACCCAGATCGTTTATGGCCATGCACCCCGCCACCTCAGCTATCAGGGCGTACCGGAGCACCTTGACACGGCCCGCATCGGCCAGCTCACGCAGCAGTTCATGACCGGGGGCGACTGGCCCTCCTTGCTGGATTCACTCGAATCGCACGACCGGAATTACCGGCAATTGAAAGATTACTGCCTGCGCTGCCTGATCGACGATTACCTGTGCGATTCGCTGACTATCGACCAGGTACACGAAACGCTGAATACCTACCGCTGGCTCAACCGCTTTTCCGCCGACAAACGCATCATCGTCAATATTCCGTCGGCCACGTTGCGGGTCGTTGACCGTTGGGGTAACACCCTGCTCAACAGCCGGGTCATTCTGGGCAAAGCCGACACACCAACCCCTACGTTTACGGCCCTTGTCCCCAGTCTGGTGATGTACCCCTACTGGAACGTGCCCCGCTCCATCATGATGAAGGAGTTGTTACCTAAAATCCGGCGAAATCCGGCCGCAACGCTGGACGCCATGAACCTGCAACTCATTGACGCGAACGGGCAGGAAGTCGATCCGGCCCGGGTAAACTGGTCAGCCTCTGTAAAATCGTTCCCGTACCGGCTGCGGCAATCGACGGGCTGCGACAATGCCCTGGGCCTGATAAAGTTCAACGTTACCGACCCCTACGACATATACCTGCACGATACCAATGCCCGGCGGCTCTTTGCCCTGGATACCCGCCAATTGAGTCACGGCTGCATCCGCGTCGAGAAGCCCGCCGAACTGGCCAACCTGCTGCTGGGTTACGCCCGCTTCGCCCCCAATTACCTGCCGCATTGCCCGATAAACGCCAGTCCTAAAACCATACCATTGCCTAAAGCCGTGCCGGTAATTATGACCTACAATGTGCTGGAGATGGACGAAACCGGTGCCATCCGGGTGTACCCCGATGTGTATAATCGCTGGCGGGTAGTTTTGTAATTATTCACTTAACGTCAGGAGAAATGCCCGTTCAACTCGCGCCACCAACCGATCTTTATCCGGGCCTTACCTCGGCGGAGGCCAGATAAAGCCTGTCTGATAACGGCTCCAATGTGCTGAAAACCGTTAAGCGTTAAGCCGCAACCCTGGTACGCCCTGCTTTTTCGCCCGTTCAAAAGCCTCATCGTCGGCGTGCTGGCCGGGGCTGCCGCCGTATCGTTCGCGCTGGGCGACAGCGTCGAAGGCTGGGCGATTCTGGTGGTCCTGGCCATCAACACCCTGATCGGTTTTGTGCTGGAATGGAATGCGCGGTGCGGGATGGGCAGGTGCAGGAAATTTCGTCCGAAGACGTTACACCGGGCGATCTGCTGTTGGTGGAAGCAAGGGACCACGTCGTGGCCGATGCCGAACTGACGGAGGTCCACCAACTCGAGGTAGACGAGTCGACGCTGACGGGAGAATCGTTACCCGCGACCAAAACGACGGAGCCAACCGAAGCCGATGCGCCCTTGGGCGATCAGCACAACCGGCTGTTCAAGGGTACGGCCGTAAATCAGAACAAATCGTTCCGTTGAGTCGGGCGTTCTTAACGATCATCCAGGGGTTCATTCCCGTCAATTAAGTAAGGGAAAAAATTCTCAATCGTCAGGACGCCATCAACGTCAAGCACCTCAACCGTTTTTCCGCGCAGGGTGGTTAAATCAACAGACCCAATTTTAACCCCCTTCAACTTGATACCTGACCGGCAGACAAACAGATTGGGAATCGCTATTGGCATCTTTGTGATGACTAAATCCCCATTCCCGGCAAAGAGTTGATCAAAATTAATGAGCATGGCTTTGGCTAATTCAGTACGGATTGAGATTAACAGACACTATCCAAAATCCGGATTCATAAGGCATCCTGTCGTACCTGAAAACAGCGTGTTTCCGCAGGTGCTGGTACCCTTATTCTTCCTCACTGTTATTGAGTTTCGATACTAAGCTGTAGGCTCCCCGGATAACAATGGGGGTTTTGACCGGATCAATAGCCGGGGGCAGCGTAATGGCGACGTAGCCGTTCTCGCGCACACCCGGCTTTATCTCGACTTGCTGAAACTGATAAATGGCCGGGTTGCCCTGCTTCTTCTCCAGCACATAAATCAGCGATTTACCCCCGTAGCTCACCACCGCCGATTCGGGCAGGGCGGGCAGTGGCCGGGTTTTCACATCCACCTGCGCCGATACGTAGCCGCCGGGGATATAATCCGGCTCATAGCCGTCGGGGTGGGCCAGTACGGATATGGTTCGGTCGGCCGCGATCGACTTGCCAAGCAGAAAAATGGTACCCTGATGGGTCAGAGCGGGATCGCCCCCCATGCCGAAATGGATGCGCTGGCCGGTATGGATCTGGCTGATGTCTTTTTCGAAGATATTCATCCGCACGTGCAGATCGTCCATGTTAATAATCTCGACGATTACATCCGATGGCGTAATAAACCGGCCATTGTTGACGAGTACATTTGATATGAAACCCGACACGGGCGAGGGGACCACAATGGTGCGGGTGAGCTGACCCGGACTGAGTTTGGCCGGATTGATCCGCAAAATCGCCAGCCGTTGGGCCATGCCCGCCAGTTGAGCCTGCAAACTCTGCTGGTTGGACCGGGCCTGCTGGAAAACTTTCAGCGCATTTACGTTGTCGCGGCTTAATTCCTGTTGGCGGGTAAATTCCAGGTTGGCGTAGTCCAGTTTGGCTTTCGTGTCTAAGTAATCCTGCTGTAACTGAATGTATTCGGGGTTTTCCAGAATTACCAGCGTCTGCCCCTTGCGAACGCGCATCCCCGGCTCCAGCTTTATTTGCCGGATGTATCCCCCGAAGGGTACGGTGACCGACATCATATCCTGAGACGGTACATCGAGGGCACCGTTTACCTTCAGCGTTGTGCTCAGCACCTGCGGAGTGGGTTGGCCGAGCTGGATACCGGCTACGTTGTACTGGGCCTGCGTAAGGGATACCCGAACCACCCCATTTTTGGCCGAGTCGGGCTTTGTGGCGGCCGAGTCCGCCTTTGTCGATTGATCGGCGGGGTCGGCCTTCGGTTTATCGGAGCCGCAGCCCGTGAGTACCGCTAAACTTCCGCCCAGTAAAAGGGATAGAAATACGGGATTCTTACCGGGTGATAGCAATGAATTAAGTGTCATGGTCATGGTTACGGATTACCCAGCAGGTAATTGATGTAGAGAACGGATTGATTGTATTGATTGAGCAGGTCGAGGTAATTCGACCGGATGGTCAGCGCCTGTTGCAGGGCCAGGGAGAATTCCACGTAGCCGATATCTCCCCCGCTGAAGGCACGCCGGGCGTTGGTCTGGATAATACCGGCCTGGGTTAGCCCCGTTGTTTCGTAATAGGTCAGGGCATTGCGGTACTGATCATATTGTTGTACGGCCTGTTGCAGCTGCTGATCGAGACCAAACCGTTGACTCTCCAGATCCGTCTGGGCAATTTGTTCGCCAAGACGGGCCGCATTGATCCGCGATTTTTGCGCCTGACCGAGCAGCGGCAGCGTCACCCCCAGCTGGCCGCCATAAAACCGGTACCCCGGCCCGAAGTACAGTTCCTGACCATTGATCAACTGACTGCCAACGAGCGTCTGCGAAAAAAAACCGACCACAAAGTCAGGCTTTAGCCGGGCCTGCTCGACCAGACGGGTCTGCCGGGCTACCTGAATTTGCTGTTGAAGCTGACGCAACTGGGGATTTTGGGCCAGGGTTACACTGTCCGTAATCCCCGTAGGAACCAGCTTTGGTAGGGGCAGCGGAGACACCCCGACCGGCTGTCGGCTGTAGAGCAGCGTTTGCAGCTGGCTGCGGCCAGCCGTTAGATTGGCTTCGTTCTGCGCCAGCCGGACACGCTGGTCGGCCAGTTGGCTTTCGGCCGTGGCTTGCTCCAGACTACCCGTTTCGCCGGTTTTAAACCGTAGGTTGGCCGCCCGTACAAACTCCTGCAGGACGGTGTCCTGCTGCTGAAACAACCGGCTTTTCTGGTACAGGTAATTGAGGTGGTAATACGTCGATTTAACCTGATAGCGTACCTCGTTGCGGGTCACGGCCACCCCCGCTTCCCGCGCACTGACCGTCTGGTCGTTCAGGTCAGCCAGTCGACGCATCAGCATCGGATTGGGAATGGTCTGGGTCACGGTGAGGTTATTGTCGAATCGCCGGGTATTGTACTGGCCCAGCATGGCCATCGCCGACAGGCGACCGGCATCATAGGCAGTCCGTCGTAAAGCCTGCTGCTGGCTAACGGCCAGACCAGCCAGCTGGAGCTGCCCATTCCGGCTGTCGGCCTGCTGTAAGGCCTGCTCGAGAGCAAGGGTCTGGATGGGGGCCACCTGGGCCATGCTGCCGGTTGACAATAAGCCCAACAACAACATGGCGGCCACTACGGCGGGTTTAGCGGTCGGTTTTTCGGCCGCTTTTGCTTCTTTCGTCAGCGCTTTTTTCTCCATCAGGGAGTATAAAATGGGCAGCACAATCAGCGTCAGCAGCGTGGCTGTAATCAGTCCACCAATCACGACCGTCGCCAGGGGTTTCTGCACCTCGGCCCCCGCCGAATTGGAGATGGCCATGGGAATGAAACCAAACGAGGCTACCAGCGCGGTCATCACCACCGGGCGAAGCCGCACTTCGGCCCCCTGTTTAATAATTTCGAGCATATCGGTCAGCCCCTCCTCGTGGCGCAGCCGGTTAAATTCGGCAATCAGCACGATGCCGTTGAGTACCGATACCCCAAACAGAGCGATGAAGCCAACCCCCGCCGAAATACTGAACGGCATACCCCGCAATAGCAGGGCAAACACGCCCCCAATGGCCGACATGGGAATGGCCATGAAAATAAGCAGACTTTGCCGGGCGGAATTGAACGTAAAAAACAGCAGGGCAAAAATCAGCGCCAGCGCAATGGGTACGGCGATGGTCAATCGTTTTTTAGCGTCGACTAAGTTCTGAAACTGACCACCGTAGGTAATGTAATAGCTGGGCGGAAACTTGATTTTCTGGCCAATCTTTCCCTGCAACTCGGCTACGATACTTTCCACATCGCGGCCCCGCACGTTGAAACCCAGGGTAATGCGCCGGTGGGTGTTGTCGCGCTGAATCTGATTGGGGGCCTGTTCCATGCTGACCTGGGCAATTTGACTCAGCGGAATTTGCTGGCTCTGGCCACCCGGTCCGGGGGGAGTGGATACGTACACATTGCCCACATCCGTTATGCTTTGCCGTTTGTCGGCCGCCAGACGCACCACCAGATCAAACCGTTTCTCCCCCTCAAACACCAGCCCGGCCGACTGACCGGCAAAGGCCGTATTGATGACCCGGTTCACGTCCGTTACGTTCAGCCCAAACCGGGCAATCTGCGCCCGGTCCAGTTTGATCAGAATCTGGGATAAGCCACCAACCTGCTCTACGTACAGGTCCTCAGCCCCATTGATGGTGCGAATCACGCCACCGACCTGGTCCGCCAGCCGGGTCAGTTCCTTCAGGTCTTCCCCGTAGATTTTAAGCGCGACATCCTGCCGTGCCCCGGTCATCAGTTCGTTAAACCGCATTTGCACCGGCTGTTGAAAGCCAAACGTAACCCCCGGCACCACCGCCAGCGCTTCAGCCATCTTACCGGCCAGTTCGTCGCGGGTGGTGGCCGACGTCCATTCGTCGCGGGGTTTGAGAATCACCATCAGGTCCGCTGCTTCGATGGACATCGGGTCCGTCGGAATTTCGCCGGAGCCTATTTTACCGACCACCTGCTGTACCTCCGGAAATTGTTTCAGCAGAATCTGCTGGGCTTTGGTCGTAGCCTCGACGGTTTCGGAGAGCGAACTACCCGTCAGCGTCCGGGTATCAACGGCAAAATCGCCTTCGTCGAGTTGCGGAATAAATTCTCCGCCCATCCGGCTAAAGAGAAAAACGGCTACAGCCAGCAGGGCTACCGCCGTGCTTAGAATCAGAAACCGATGCTTCAGCGACCGGAGCAGCAACGGCTCATAAACGCGATGAATTCGCTTCATGATCTTAT
Organism: Cytophagales bacterium; assembly: GCA_038327655.1. Classification (GTDB taxonomy): domain Bacteria; phylum Bacteroidota; class Bacteroidia; order Cytophagales; family Spirosomataceae; genus JBBQLG01. The sequence goes on along the minus strand of JBBQLG010000038.1, from coordinate 17,824 downwards.
CGGAAAGGGTTTCCTTATGGACGATGGTCTTGCTGAGCATAAGGGCCGAAATCATGGGTACGTACGTCAGCGAGAGGATAAACGCGCCCAGAATGGCGAAGGCTACCGTCAGCGCCATCGGCCGGAACATCTTGCCCTCGATGCCCGACAAAGCCAGAATGGGCAGGTAGACGATCAGAATGATGATCTCGCCAAAAGCCGCCGACGAACGGATGCGGGTCGCCGACAGCAATACTTCATCGTCCATCTCGGCCTGCGTCAGGGTCTTGTCTTTATTGCGGGAGGTGATATGGTGCAGCGTGGCCTCGACGATAATAACAGCACCGTCTACGATCAAACCGAAGTCAATAGCACCCAGACTCATCAGGTTACCCGACACACCAAAGAGGTTCATCATCGAGAGGGCAAACAACAGGGCCAGTGGAATGACCGAAGCCACCACGAACCCAGCCCGGAAGTTTCCCAGCAGTAAGACCAGGACAAAAATAACGATGGCGGCCCCTTCGAGCAGGTTCCGCTCAACGGTGCCGATGGCGTTATTCACCATTTTGGTCCGGTCCAGAAACGGGACAATCTGCACGCCCTCGGGCAGTGTTTTCTGGATGTCGGCGATCTTGGCCTTCACCCGTTTGATAACCGCCGATGAGTTTTCGCCCTTGATCATCATCACCACGGCCCCCACTGTCTCGCCCTGCCCGTTGCGGGTCATGGCCCCGTAGCGCACGGCCGAACCCATGTTTACCTGCGCTACATCCCGCACCCGCACGGGTACGGTCCGGCGTTCCGGGCCCTGGGCATTCGGTTCAATCACAATGTCGGCAATGTCGTTTGGCGAGGAAATCAGACCGTCGGAGCGGATAAAATAAGCGTTCGGTTTTTTATCGATGTAAGCCCCGCCGGTGTTCTGGTTGTTTTGCTGGAGGGCGGTGAAAATATCGGTGATGGTGATGCCTACGCTCCGGAGCCGGTCGGGGTCCACCGCTATTTCGTACTGTTTCAGTAAACCGCCCATACCGCTCACATCCGCCACACCGGGTGTTCCCAACAAGCCGCGCCGGATGGTCCAGTCCTGAATCGTTCGCAGGTCGGTGAGGGTATATTTATTTTCATAGCCTTTTTTGGCCACCACGGTGTATTGGAAAATTTCGCCCAGGCCCGTCGTGACCGGGGCCATCGTGGGCACCCCCACGCCGGGGGGAATCTGGGTGATGACATTTTGCAGCCGTTCGGCAATCTGCTGCCTGGCCCAGTACACGTCCGTAGCATCGGTAAAAACAACCGTTACAATGGATAAACCAAAGCGGGAGAAGGAGCGGACCTCCGTCAAACCGGGAATGTTGGACAGCCCTACTTCAATGGGGAAGGTGACTAAGCGTTCGATATCTTCGGCCGCCAGCGATGGGCTGCTGGTGATGACCTGCACCTGGTTGTTGGTAATATCGGGCACGGCATCAATCGGCAACTGGGTTACCGACCAGAGGCCCCACCCAACCAGGGCGATGGCAAACAGGCCAATGATGAGCTTATTCCGGATGGAAAATTCAATAATTGCGTTTAGCATCGGTACGATCTATGAGACTGATAAAAACTCGTAAGGCGGAAAAATCTCGGGGAGCGACAACCGATTTGTCCCTGTCGGGCGCATCCGCGCTCCCCGAGAGTTAATTACTGCATGTGTACCCGGAACTGCCAGATTTGTTTATCCAGCACGTAGCTCAGATCCTGGAACTTGTTCGAGGTTACCTCGTCACCGTTTTTGCCGGTGCTCTCGATACGCGCCCGCACCCGCTTGGCCACGGTGTACATACGCTCGGTCATGATTTCCAGCACCTGCCGATCAGCCAGTAAATCAGCATACTTGCAGTAGGTATCGGCGTATTCCTGCCACTGTTCGTGCAGGGGGAGATACAATAGCCCGCGCAGGTTCCCGTGTGATTGCTTGGCCGGTCCGCCGGCGCGGTCGTGAAAAAGCTCCAGCAACTCGACCACCGTAGCCTGCAGGTCGGTGTTGATCGCCTGCCGCTTTCCTTCTTCCAGCGGAATCCACTGATCGGCCTTCTCATTGCGGTAATTACCCAGTTCCGAGCCGGATGAAGCACCCGGTTGCGGAGTTGCGCTCGGGCTGGACTGGGTTGCGGCACCGCTGCGACGCGTTTGCGCCAGGGCAGGCTGAGCCACTACGACCAGGGCAAATACGCCACTGACCACACACATTTTCAGTGTTTTAAACTGAATTTTCATACGAATTGAGTTTTAAAAATTGAATTGTTTATATAAAAGGTACCTGGCACTCACGTTTGGGGGGCTATTTAGTAGCCGGGACTTTAACGGACGACTCATCACGCAGTTCTTTGTGCATGATAAGCCCGCCCAGACGGCCCGTATTGGCCATTAATCCGAAGGTAATCAGGGCAAAAGTAAAGATCAGGACGGGTAAAAAACGCCATTGGCGGGCGCGGGACCACACCAGCGACAGCAACGACAATACCCCCGTGAGGTACATGCCGATGTTGGCCAGATTGGCAGCTTCTTCGTGCTGATGAAAGATTTCCCGGTCCAGCGCATTGATCGACTTCAGGTAATGTTCGGCCTGCTCACCGGTCTGATTGGTAACCAGTGTCATCACCGCCATGAGCACAAAAAGCCCAAAACTAAGGCTGATAACCGACGCATTGTACCGGAGCAGACCGTAGCCGAGCACCATAGTGGCCAGCAGACCACCGATAATTGGAAAATGATTGACCAGCAAGTGCCAGTGGGCGCCATTGAGATTCATGATTGGGATTTAAGTTAGTGAAAAGGGGTAACGTAAGCCGGGTAAAACTACCCGGATGCGGGTGGTCGCTTTGACTGAATGCCTTCAGACGACGGATTGGTCACACAGGGGAGTCGTCCACGGACGAATCCGTGACGACGTGGCTACGTGTTACAGGGCTACCCGCCACTTTTAGGGGATGATAGCTGCCTGACAGACTAGTGCACAGTGGGTGAAACGGGGCCTGATTATCGGTGTCTACACGATTTGTATAGACCCAATACGGCCAGGGGCGCAGAAAACTTACGCTCGAGGGGGATTGATTAACGCAAAAACCGACAGGAACGAGTACATATCCGCCCGCCGAAAGAAATTAACTTTCGAGGCAATGAGGATATGGTAAGGAGAGGGAGCTGCCAGCCGAACTACATTGGGTGCGTAAACGGGTGCCGAATGGCCACTGGCAGGTAAGTTCTGATGGCTGTGCTTGGGATGCTTGAGGTGTTCAGAGTCCGCGCCATAGTGCATCAGCAGAAAGTCCTTGAGACTCATCGCTGGATCTTCCCGGTGGTGCTGCTGGTAGTGCTGCACCAGATCGCCCATGCGGGCCGACTGGTCGATGCCGATGCTGGGGAGTAAACTCCCAAGCAGCATCCAGCCCGCGAACACAACCGCAACAAACGATCTCATAAACTCAATCAGGTTATAGGGCTAACAAGGCGTATCCCCGAAAGTTTCCCGTTTTTACAATGCGGGCTAATTTGGAAATAATCTAAGTACTTTCCGGCTGCCACCCGCCTGGGGTAGTACTACTTATTTGGTAAAATAGGCCGTAAATCTGAGTTTGATTACACCATCCGCCTTCATCCCCAACAGCGAAGGTTGCTCCACATTAAAGTCTGTCATCTTAATGTCGAAAGCACCAGTAACGATCAGCGATGCGCCTTCTTCTTTATGGGTCCCTGTCAGCACGGCGGGCTTGGTCACCCCATGAAAGGTTAGCTTTCCGGTGGCCGTCAGGCTGCCGTCTGCTCCCGCCTGCCGTCGAGTACCTCCAGGGCGTGCGAATCCCGATTGGCATCTTTGCTGTCGAAGGAGGCTACCTTAATGGCGACGGCTACACTTTCAATGGCTTTACTGGCCCGCAGGTCGCTCAGAATACGGATCGCGGTTTCGGTGGAAGCTCCCACTAAGTGCGACCAGTTTTCGTGCGACAACGTCATGGGTAAGGAGGTGTTGGCCGTAGCCGGGCCACCCGCGTCTGGATTGTCCGGTTGAGCGGGATCGCCGACCTGGGGATAAAATTTATGCTGGTACATGATGAGTGCTTCGGCCATCCGTTTGCGCACCGACTGATACGCCAGTTTCAGCAGCCGCTCCTGGAGTTCGGCCACGTCGCCCGCCAGCAGACGGATAAATTGATTGGCCACCTCCTGGCTGTGGTAAATCAGGGCGCGGTAACGGGCTTCCTCGTACGGATGCCTCATTCCGGCCAAAAAGCGGTAGGTCGCCACCGAATTATCGACGTCGACAACAGGATCGGTCAACTTGTTCCTGATCGTCCTGTTGCGCAGCAGGAACGGCGTGAGCAGGTTGGCAAATTTCCCACTCAGCGTCGACTGCATGGCTGGATTCAGCAGATGCCCCGACGACATAATAGAGGTCAACGTGAGCACCCAATCTGGATACGAGATGGCTAATCGCTGCGAAATCATGCCACCCATCGACACGCCAATCAGGTGCGCCCGCTGAATGTGCAGAAAATCCGGCAACCCGATGGCCTCCCGTGCCATGTCTTCCGGGGTATAAGGCCGACTGCGTTTCCAGGTGTCGTTGAGCCACGTCGACCAGCCAATATCCCGGTTATCGTACCGAACGACCTAATACCCGGCATCGACCAGCCCGCAAATGAGCGCGTCGGGCCAGAGTATGCTCTGCGCACCAGTCCCATGGTGAGCAACACGGTCGGCTGATGCGACTGTCCGAAGGTTTCGTAGTAAATCTCAAGACTATTGGCCGGGGCTTTACCGGATCGAGTCGGAGTCATGGCAGGGCAAAAAGGATTTCAGGCGATTTGATCGGTATGAAATGCCAGTGTATCGATAAAACGGCCCGGTTGGTCGAGTGGGCCAAATGAGGGGTTAAACGCCGGGTGGTTTACTCCCTCTAACCAGCATAACAACGTAAAACAGACGATTATGAAAACCACAATCAGCACCCTCGCCATCCTTGCTTTCCTGACCACCAGCGTTATGGCACAACGCGGCTACGCACCCGGCTACGGCCCCGGTCAGAACCGCTACCCCGCTCCCGCCGTGGTGAATCCGCACGCCGATGATGCCTACGACGCGTACAAACTTGAGCAGATCGACCAGATTGTCAGCCTGTCGCGCCAGCAGAAAAAAGAGATGAAGCGCATTGAGAAGAGCTACGACCAGTTGGCCACCACGACGGCATCGCGCCGGAACCCGCAGGCGTTTATCCAGCAGAAACAGCAGGCTTTATTTGCCGTGCTGACCCCCGCCCAGCGCAATACGCTGCTTGCTTACCAGCAACAGGTACGCCGGGGCGGTCTCTACGGCAGACGTGGCTAATCGACAAATTATATTCATAAACGGGATGCTGCGGCTTAGGCTGCGGCACCCCGTTTGCATGGATTACTTACAGCGTTCGGTACAGTTGCTGGATGAGTTCGGTCTGTTTCTCGCGCTGATAAACGACCGGACGGGCAACCCGTTCGAGGCAGTCGGGTACCCCGCAACGTTCGCAGGTCTGGTTTACAACCCGGTGTTTGAGGTTGGGATCGTTGAGAAAGCGCATGACCTGCCGAAGCTGATCGGTAACGGCAATGCCCACCGATACGCTGCTGTTGACACCCATTTGCGGAGGGCTGGGCTGCGCAATCGACAACACAAAATAAATATCCGGCGACTCGAAATAGTCCGACACCTGCGCCCGCATCACCGGCTCGCCCGTCCAGACACCAGTACGTTGCTGCTGTTCCAGCTCTTCCAGTGCGCCGACCAACACCCACCTGCGGCAATAATGCTCACCAATGGTCGTGTGGGGCGAATGCAGCCGGGCAAAGTGCATTTCTTTGGTCAGCAGGTAATCCACATCGCCAACGCGGTGGTTCAGCCGTAGAAAAAATGAGTCGTTCAGGCCAAACTGCGTCGCCAGCAGACCCATGAGCCGGTGCATGAACATTTCGGGGGTGACGTCGTACCGCTGAATCAGGGCAAGCCACTCGGCTGCATCGTACGTATCGCGGGCGAAAAGGTGTTTCAAATCGGCCACCATCGGCTCGCAGGGCATCAGCATGGCCCCGGCAAAATACGACGCCCGGAAGTTGTTCAGCACGTGCTCGAAGGATTCGGCTTCCCGCACCGACGAAATCAGCGGCCGGTCGTTTAGGTCGAGCACCCGGTAGCCAAGTTCGCGGGCCAGCGTAAACGCCCGCTGCTGATTAGTGAGGGCGGCATTGATGAGCAGCCGATTCTGCTGATGGGGTAAAAACGCCGAACGCACCGTGGCAAAGGCCGGGTACTGCCCGTCAGTGAACAAATCGACCTGGTAACCGAACCGGTTCGTTAGCACCTGCGTGAGCTGATCGGGGTGCAACGGCTCCTTGGCGGGCCAGTCGAGCGACGCGCGAAACTGCTCAGCGGCTGCTTCCAGTTCGGGGAAATAATTGTCGTGCATTTCCTGGTAAGTACGCAGCACCGAGAACAGGAAGCTTTCGACCCGCATGCCGTAGCTGCGGCTGATCTCGATGAGCGTATTGATGAACGCACTCACCTTTGCCGGCGCTTCGGCCAATAACTCGAGCAGGTCGGTGGCATCCAGGCCCAGCCATTCCAGTGGCAGTTCGTTCAGCACCCGCGAGTGGATCAGCGTGGCCAGCGGTTCGAGTTTTTTACTGAGCCGGGTGGATACCAGCGTATCATAATCGGTTCCCAGGGCCCGCGCCAGATCGAACATCTTGTCCACCTTCGGGTACTTTTTGCCCCGTTCCAGTTCTGCCATGTACGACGGCGATAGTCCCGCCCGCTTCGATACTTCGAGGGAGGAAAGACCCAGATCGAGCCGTAACTGCCGGAGTTTCAAGCCAAAAATCAACCGTGTCGTTTCCGAATCCTGAACCATGATTTTTAACTTTATCAACTATTTTTTATAAAAATACGAAGAGATTTGTGTTTTGTTAAGTTTTCAGCGAACATTCGCTTGACATTATAACATTCGCTGCATACGTTTACAGGCACATACCCGATGCGGCAATTTAGCACCATTTGCCCACCACGGCAGCCAATACATCGAGTCATTTATCGGTCATAAAATTATAGACACTTTACCACAGACGCCAATGCAACAGGATATTCTGCTTCTTCAGCCACGTGCGGCTGACGTAAACCCACTCCGCCTAGCCGGTTTACCCGATCATACCGACGTTGTCATGAATGGTCAACCGGCGCAGTTAGTCAAAATAGCCGTGGCCAATGGCGAAGGCGTGTTGACCGACCAGAAAGCATTGGCCGTGAAGACCGGCAAATTCACCGGCCGCTCGCCGTTGGACAAGTTTGCCGTACGCGATGCCACCACCGAGCATACCATCGACTGGGGCAGCGTAAACCAACCCTTCGATGCCGACCGGTTTGCAGAGTTGTACGCCCGGATGCAGGCTTTTGTGCAGGACCAAACCGTCTACGCGCAGCAGGTACTGGTGGGGGCGGCTTCGGCTTACCAGTTGCGGGCCGAAATCATCACCACAAAAGCGTGGCAGAGTTTATTCGTATCGCACCTGTTTCTGCACCCCACCGAAGCCGAACTGGTCGATTTTACGCCCGACTGGACCGTGCTTTGCGTACCGGAATTTATGGCCGACCCGGCGACCGACGGTACCCGGCAAACCAACTTTACGATTGTCGATTTTACCCGGCGCGTGGTGCTCATCGGCGGTACCGAATACGCGGGTGAGATCAAGAAAAGCATGTTCACGGTCATGAACTACACCCTGCCCGAAGCGCACGATGTGTTGCCCATGCACTGCTCGGCCACGGTGGGTAAGGCCGGTGACGTGGCCCTGTTCTTTGGCCTGTCGGGTACCGGTAAAACCACGCTTTCGGCGGACCCGACGCGACGGCTCATTGGCGACGATGAACACGGCTGGGCCGATACCGAAAAAGCCATGCCGGGGATTTTTAACATGGAGGGTGGCTGTTACGCCAAGGTCATTAAGCTGAATCCGGCGCAGGAACCCCGCATTTTCGGGGCCATCCGTACCGGCACGGTACTCGAAAACATTGGCTTTTACGACGGTCTCCGCGCCGTGAACTACCACGACGATACCCTGACCGAAAACACGCGGGCGGCCTACCCGCTTCGCTACGCCGACCCCTACGCCCAACCCTTTGTGGAGGCCCAGCCGAAGCATGTTTTCTTTCTGACGGCCGATGCCAGTGGCGTGTTGCCTCCGTTGGCCTCGCTGACCGAAAAACAGGCGATGGCGTTTTTCCTGACGGGGTACACCTCCAAATTAGCTGGCACCGAAATGGGCATTGTGCAGCCCAAGCCCACGTTTTCGCCCGCGTTCGGGGCCGCCTTTCTGCCCCTGCCCGCTACGCGCTACGCCGATTTGCTCGCCAAACGCATCCGGCAGAGTGGGGCAAAGGTGTGGCTTGTCAATACCGGCTGGACGGGTGGCGGCTATGGCGTGGGTGCCCGGATGCCGTTGGCAGCTACCCGTGCTCTCATCAACGCCGTGCTGTCGGGGCAACTGAACCCGGCCACCTGGCAGCCCCACCCTATTTTCGGGGTGGCCGTTCCAACTCAGTGTCCGGGTGTGGCCGATGCCCTGTTCAGTCCGACGGCGGGCTGGGCCGATACGGATGCCTATCAGGTCGAAGCGCAGCGGCTGCTGGGTGCGTTTGCCAACCACCTGCACGGCTTTGTGGGTACGGCGGGCGTGGCTGATTTACTGGAAGGAGCCGCGCTGTAAACCCCTCGTTTTATGACACCAACCCATCCCCTGACGCAAACTGTGGGCATCACGCTCGACCGGTTTATCCTGCGCCAACAGGACGCTTTTGCCTACGCCACCGGCGAACTCTCCCAGCTGCTGCGCGACCTGGCCTTGGCCGCCAAAATTGTGAACCGCGACGTAAACCGGGCGGGCTTGGTTGATCTGTACGGCAGTTTGGGCGGCACCAATGTGCAGGGCGAAGAGCCGCAAACGCTGGATATGGTAGCCAACGTCCGCTTTATCCGCGCCCTGACCAACGGCCGGGAGGTGTGCGCCATCGTAACCGAAGAAGACGACGAGCTGATTCATACCGGCTGTAATGATGGGCGGTACGTGGTGGCTCTCGACCCGCTCGATGGCTCCTCCAACATCGACGTGAACGTGTCCATCGGCACCATCTTTTCGGTGTATCGACGGCAGTCGCCCGTGGGTACGCCCGCCACCGCCGACGATTTTTTGCAGGGAGGCCGGAAACAGGTGGCCGCCGGGTATATCCTCTACGGGACCTCTACGCTGCTGGTGTACACGACCGGGCGGGGGGTTTACGGCTTTACCTTAGAGAACTCACTGGGCGAATTTATCCTGTCGCACAACGAAGTGAAAACGCCCGATGCCGGTCAGATTTATTCGGTGAACGAGGGAAATGTAGAGCAGTTTACGCCCGGTATCCGTCAGTACATCAGCTGGTGTCGGCAGCGTCGGTACATGGCCCGGTACATTGGCTCCTTGGTGGCCGACGTGCATCGTAACCTGCTGAAGGGGGGAATCTATCTGTACCCGTCCACAGCCACGCACCCGCAGGGCAAGCTGCGTTTGCTGTACGAATGTTATCCGCTGGCGTGGTTGGTGGAGCAGGCAGGTGGCGCGGCTTCGGACGGGGAACAACCCATACTCGACCGGCCCATCACCCGTTTTCACGAGCGGTCTCCGCTATTGATCGGTGCGCAGAGCATGGTTGGTGAAGCAGTCCGTTTAGTGACCCGGCAGGAGACCGTTGAGGCTTAGTTATTCCGGTGGCAGCACGTACACAACCCGGTCCTGCGGGTCGAACCGAATGGCAATCTGGGGTTGCATGTAGATCGGCGGGGCCGGATAAATCCACAACTTACCATCTAAGCCGAGGTTGAACTCCTGCGCGGGCGGCCCACCCATTACCCGCAGCACTTCGGCCGACGTAGACCGTTTTTTAACCCGTTCCGATGCGTCAATGTTTTTGAATCCCTGCCGGGCAGCCGGGCTTAATACGCCCCGGTAAACAACAACACCAATGCCGATGAACAGCAAAACGGCGAGTCCCTGTAGCACTCTGCGAAGCATACTTTCCTGACGAATTTTAGGTACGGTGATCAATGAGCCTTCACATCAGAACGGGTAGCCGATGGCAATGTTCAGCACCAGATTATCGCGTCGCCACTGTTTTTGACCAAACGCAATCTGGTTGAATACCCACTGCTGGCCATCCGGCAAATACGGTTTCCGGAGCGGAAAAGCCAGATCGAAGCGCACCACAAAGTAAGACAGATCGAGCCGCAAGCCAACGCCCGTACCAACCGCCAACTGTTTGGCAAACTGCTTACTGAACTTACTGCCCGCACCGTATAATGACGTATCGGCATACATCCAGACGTTACCCAGATCGACAAAGACCGCACCCTGTAGGTATTTGCCAAATTTTTGCCGCAGTTCGGTGTTGCCCTCCAGTTTGATGTCTCCCCCTCCATCCTGAAAATAGAGCGCATTGACGCCATCGCCCCGGGCGTAGTTACCCGGTCCAACCGCCCTCGGCCGGAACGCCCGGATGCTGTTACTGCCGCCTACAAAAAACTGTTTCACCAGCGGCAACGTAGGCGCACTGTTTTCTCCCCCACCCGTATTACCGTAGGGTACCCCCAAACCACCGTACAAGCGGCTGGCCCAGGTTAAATTCGGCGTAAGCTGGTAGTAATGCCGACTATCGACGTCCAGCCGAACGTACTGAGCGAAGCTGATGCCAAAAATGGCTTTGTCGCCGAAGGCATCCCGCTTGTTAACGAACAGGCCCGCCAGGTTACCGGCAAATTCGAGGTTAGCCGCAAAACGGGAAGTATACGCCGATGTGGTCCGGGGCGACGAGTTGTGGTTGTACGAAACAACCGTACTCAAAATCAACTGATTGGAGTTGAAAATTCGTTGTGCCTGATTCTGAATATCGGTGTTGGGACTAAACAGCAACGAATCGAACAGTCGGCCGTAGTTACTCGTCCGCACGTAGGTCACGTTCAGGGGCTGGATCGAAATTTCGGTTTGCTGACTTGTTTTGAAAGCATAGCCCAGCGACGCCTGTAACGAACTCAGGTCGTAAAATTCACTCCGCACAATAAGCGAGTAGCCCAGCGTAATGTTGGTTTTTGGCAAAATAGACCGTTGATCGTACCGGATCCGGAAAGGCGACAGCAATCGGGGCAGCGTCAGCGTGACATCGGCTCCGTAGCGGTAACTGATTGGACTGCGGGTGCTCCCTCCCACCTGAGCCTCAATCCCGGCGTTGACATTAACCTGCAACAGCTCGGCCCGACCCAGCAGGTTGCGGTTGCGCCAGCTCAGCACCACGTTGCCCCCCGTATAGTTATTGGATTTCGACGTGCCCAGCAACGATACCTGGAGGGCTTTGCTCGGAAACGGGGTCAAATAATAATGCACGTCGAGCAAACTCGAATCCGTTCCTTCAACCTGATCGAAGCGATTACGGACAAACTTAAACGTTCCTACATTGATCAGTCGGGACAGCGTAATGTCCTGCGCCCGGCTGTTGTAGCGTCGGCCCGGCAACACACTGATGACATCGCGGAACAGTTTCGGATCGAACTTCCCCGACGAATCCACGATTTTGATGTTGTTGAACGAGGTGTAGGCTAATCGTTCATTGGTATCGCGGACGGCGTTTCCACCGGTCAGGCTGTAGTTGGGGTAGACGTACACATTACGGATGTTGTACAGCAGCCGGGCCTCGTCAGGAATTTCCGGTTTGATGGCCACGTACAGCTTGGTTTTGTGCGCCACCGAATCGTTGTCGGCCAGGAACGCCACGTAAGACGGCACAAAGTAATAGAAACCGCGCTGCTTCAGCACCTGAGCCACGCGGGCCTGTTCGACCTGAATGTTGCTGAACCGGTACGGATCGCCGGCCTGCAACACCGTACGGCGCGACGCAGCAACGAGGGCCTTACCAATCGGCGTGGAGTCACTCAGAAACGCAACATCGTCGATGTGAAACCGGGGCTGTATCTGTATGTTGTAGACGGCTTTTGCCTTGTAACCATCTTCGGCATAGCTGCCCTGCGCCGTAGAACCAAAATACCCCTCATTTTCCAGATAACCGGCAAACTGAACTGAATTCGAGGTCAGCGTCCGGGCACTGGCCAGCACGGGCGGCTCGCCTACTTTCTTTCGAAACCAACTCCGAAAGCCCTTTTCTTTGCGTGGCTCGCCGAGCAGATAATACAGCCCCACTTTGTAGGGGTAGCCAAAAATCTGGGCGTTGGGTTTGGGACGGGCCAGTTCCAGCAAGCCGGTTTGCAGGGCTTCCAGGTCTTTTTTTACTACACCCGAATCGCTGTGCAACTTTAGCTGACTGCCCACAAACAGTTTTTCGCCTTTGGGCAAATGCCGCCCAATGTTGCAGCCGGTCAGGGCCAGTAAGCTGGTAAGCAGGAGTAATGCGTACTTCAATTTCTTAGTGGTTTGACAGCCCTTGACCCCAAACCCCTAAAGGGGCTTACTGGCTTAGATACCAGTAAGCCCCTTTAGGGGTTTGGGGTCGATCCAGGACCATATTCATTTACTGTATTTCGTCTTCTTTTTTGCCAAACAACTGACGGAGCGTGTTGTAATCCACCGTCACCACAAAGCCAATACCCGTTTCAATAACGTAGCCCTCCAGCACGGCCTGGTACGAATTCCGGCGGTAAGCCCGGGCTACATAGCGGCCGTCGCGGCTCAGGTTATAGTCCAGCGACACGTTATCGAACACCTCCGACGGGTTTCGGCTGATGCCCGTTGTATTCTCTAACTCAAAATTGCGCCCAACGGTTACGCGTAGCCGCCCATCCAGAAAGTTCTTCGACAAGCCGAGATTCAGGTCGGTACGCGCCCCCGACTGCAAGCCGGCGTTGGTCGTATTGGACGACAGCAGGTTGAAGTTCACGTCGAAACCTTTCAGGATTCCCGACGCAAACCGCTGTAACTGCTCCGACAAAATCTTGCTCACACTGCTGCGGGCAATGTCTTCCGTGCCTCCGCCGGTACCGCCACCGAGAATACCCGAAAACGAGTCCGACGAATTTTCCGACAGAAATTTCCCCAGCACCAGCAGGGCAAACACCTGCTTGTTGATCTGCGACTGATCCTGCCGGAGACTGGCTAATTTGGCACTCACATCTTCGTTCAGGTTACTGGTCGATAAGGACGTCGTGTTGTTATCGACCGGTTGCCGGATGTCGAATGACAGTTTGGGCGACGCCACGTTATCGGTGATCCGCAACACCACCTCAACCGGTGTTTTCTGGTCGGCACCCGTGGGCAGTTTACCCGTTGTTTCGCTGGCCAGCAGGTCCGATGCCAGCGCGTTGGTGCGGTACACAGCCGTGATGTCGATCTGTGCTTTTAGTGGATCGCCGGTAAAGGTGATAGAGCCGCCTTTTTCGATGGCAAATTGCTTTTTCAGTACCTGATACGTAAGCGAGTATTCGCCCTCCGTAACCTCATACCGGCCCAGCACCGAGATCTCACCACTTGGCAACAGGCTGACGTTGAGCCGGGTATTGCCCCGCGCCCGCAGGTTATCGCCGTTTAGTTCGTCCAGCACAATCGTGATCTCCGACTTATCCGTAGCCTCTACCGCCAGGTTGACCGTCATGTTGCCGATCTGGTTGATGGCCACTTTCGTTTGCAGGGAGTCCTTTTTGGGGCGGGACAGGTATTTTTGCAGGGCCAGCGTGTCGTTGTGGTTAATGAACGTTACCGTCTGCCGGGCGGCTGTCACGTCGAGCGACTGATCGGGTAACAGCAGCGTTATCTTCGACTCATCGTCGAGTCGGGCCGTCCCGTCCACCGCCGGACTGGAACCCGCTCCCCGAATCCGGAGCCGGGCCGTCACATTGGCTTGTCCGTAAGCGTAGTCATTGTCTTTTCGGGTCGCATTAAGGGCCTGAAAATTGTCGGCATTTACCTGCAGGTCGTACCGCGCATTCGGCAGATTATTCAGGGTAACCGTCCCGTTTGTCGTCAGGCTGCGATTGCGGGCGTCGCGCATGATGAAATCCTTGAATACCAACTGTTGGCCGCGCAGCACCAGTTTATCGTTATCTAAGCGGTACGTGGCGTTGAGTTGTTTCACTAAGAAAGCAACCGAATCGAAGGCAACCGTCCCGTTCGTCTGTGGATTACTGGCCGTACCGGCAATATCGATCTGCCCCGTCAACTGCCCCTTTCCCTCCTGCAATTGCCCGAAACTGAAGGCCTGAATGGTGCGGGCATCCAATTTCTTCAGGGCCATCCGGAAGTTCAACCCCTGATTGGCCGTCACGTAATAACCGTTCAGTGTAACGTCGTTGTACTGATTCAGAAGGGCCGTTTCCACCGAAATACGGCCGCCATCGGCGTTGCGAAATTTAGCGGTCAGGTTACCGATCGGCTGCTGCGTCACGCGCAGACTATCCACGTAGACGTTGCCCGTAAAACCCGGATTGGTGAAATAATCGCGGATGATAACGGTGCCGTTCAACTGCCCGCTCGCTAAGGTACTGTCCTGATTGGCCAGCCGCGCCAGATTACTCAGTTCGAGCGCATGAGCCGAAACCCGGATGGGTGCGTTGGCATACTGCTCCGTACTGTTCAGTTCCAGCGACTGCCGACCCGAAATCAACCGGAGGTTATTGATCAGCACACCGGCTTTGCCATACTGCACGAAACCGGTTGAGTCGGATGTAAACTGTTGATAGTTGGCCAGCAGCGCATTTTTCTCTAACCGCAACTGGTAGTCCGACCCGGCCGCCCGCAGTTGACCGGCTAAAGCGTAACGGTCCTGCTGCACCGAATCCTGATTGGCCACCCGGAACCGAAGCCGATTGTTTGCTGCCCGCGCCCCAAGGGTCATTAAGCCAATATCCGTCGTACCGAGTTGCAGATCAGCGAGTTGGCCGCGCATAATCAGCGAACTGTCTGCGGCCCGCATCGTCAGCGTGGCATTGCGGATGATAGTGGTATCGTAATTCACCACGCCGGTCGTCATCGTGGCCAGGAACGTGGTGTCGCGGGTGTTATCCAGGTAGCCATTAAGCCGCACCGTATCCAAGCGAATCAGCGCCGGTACAAAAGCGCGGAGCAGTGGATCCTGATATACTTTTGCCTGCACCGCAAAACTGTACGGGGGCGGAATCCGGTTGTATTTCAGGTCGGGTATGGCAAAATACCGGCTGATCTCCCCTACCAGGATGTCGTACAACTGGGTATACACGAACTGCCCGTTCAGGTTGATTCGGGCGAACGGTAACTGGGCCACTACCTGCTTTTTCCCGGCGTCGTTACTGGCTTTCAGGTACAGCGACGAAACGGGATAATCCTTCCCCTTCAGCGTGACGGTAGCACTGTCGGCGGTGATGGTTCCGATGGGGTTGCTGGGGTCCGTCGAGGTCATGTTTGCCATTACATGCCCCTGCAATACGAGCGGATCGGCATAAAAACCGAGTTTCTGGAGGTCGAGCCGCCCGATCTGCGCGTTCGCATTCAGGCCGGGATTCGTCGCGTTCAGGTCGACTTTACCGGTTAGGGCTAACCGGGCATTAGGGTCCTTGCTGTCCGCGTCGATGGTCAGCAGTCCGCTGGCCAGATTTCCCGTCGCGCTGACGTTCTGGTAATGGTAGCCCTGCAACGTGGCATCCGCGACATTGGCGTTGAAGCTGGTCTGCATGGTTTTCACGTCCAGCCCCCGCCCGTCGAAACTCGCATTGGCGTTGATGATGCCGTACTGTTTCGGATCATTCAGCCACTTGCCCGCGTCGAAGTTCGTCAGCGTAGCCGCGCCGGTGTAGACCTGATTTTTGCCCGCGACAAAGTTTTTCAGTAACCCGTTGTAGGTCGCATTGCCCCAGCCGGTGCGCAGATTTGCCTGTAGAATCAGGTTGTCGACGCCCCCGCGAACCCGACCGGCTACCCGGAAATCAGGTGGCAGACTAACCGATGCGGGAATGCTGCCCGTTGGGGCCAGTTTATCGAGATCGGTTCGGCTGGTGGTAGCGTCTAAAATGGTCAGGTCCATACCGAGCCGGTTTACATCGGTCGGATTGGTCAGACGACCCCGCGCCCGAATGTGTGTACCTGACAGCATGGCCACATCGAACGATGGAATGTCGAGGGCCGCCAGCGTACCGGTTACCCGCGCCGTAGCCTGAATCACGGCTCCTTTCGTCGTATTAAAGGGCGACGTTGTTTCCAGGAATGGAGCCAGCAACAGAATGTCATTTACCGACAGTTTGCTCTCGCGCAGATTTACCCGAACGCCCACTTTACTGGCGAACCGGGGGTTGCTCAACTGCGCCAGCGAATCGTAACGCAGCACCAGTTGATCGCGCAGCAGCGATTGGTTCGTCTGCAGAAACAAATTCGTCAAACTGAGTTGCTTCGCGGTATAGAGCAGGTTGCCATCCAGTCGGCGCAGATCGAAGCCGCTCTTCTCCCGGAACGTACCGGCCCGAAACTGCCCCACAATCCGGTCGGGCGCATAGACCAGGTCGCGGCTGGTGAGCGATAGTTTTTGCAAATCCAGATGCCCATAGTCCAGTCCTTTGCGCAGCCGGGGCGATGTTTCGTCGTCGTACCGCAGCCGGTCATTCGTGAGTTGTATCCGGCCCAGATTCGCCCGCCACCCGCTACCCGACGCTGTGGCACTGATCGGCGCAGCGGGTGCCGGTTTACCAACGGGTTCCAACAGGGTAGCCGTAATATCAGAGTTGACCAGATCGACCGATTTCAGGTTCACGCGCTGACCAGTGAGGTAGAACAGATCGCTTTCCATCGCCAGTCTGCCGACGTTTCCGGTCGTGGCGAAGTTGGCTTCCTCCACCCGCACGTCCCACCGCGCCCGGTTGAGTTTCCAGGTACCCAGTCCCAGATCGAGCGTATCCGCCGAACTGGAAGCGGGTTTCTGTGACGTGGGCAGACCCGGGTAAATTCGCGCTTTCACGGCCAGTCCATCAGCATTGATGCTCCGAATATGGTATTTCGATTTGGCCAGATCAAGCGCGTCCATTTCGCCCCGCAAACTGTCTACATAGGCGTTTACATCGGCCCCGGTCACATCGTCGTGGTACTTGACGCGGACGTCATTCAGGTAAACTGATTTCAGATTGATAGCCAACGGTGTGGCCGCCGTGTCGGGTGCTGCCTGCGGAGATGCGCTCGAAAACGCTTTGATCAAATAGTTAAAGTTGAAGGCGGTGTCGGGCAGGGTACGGCTAACGTTGAGCCGTATATGCTCCATCTCGACCTGATTGATGGACACCTTGCTTTGCAACAAAGCCATCATATCCATGTCCACCCGCATCTTCTTTCCCCAAATCAATGTATCCCCTTTGGGCGTCTGGAAATACACATTTTCGAGTTCGATCCAGTCGGGTAATTTGTAGCTAATCCGACCAATGGAGAATGGCGACTTTATTTTCGAGGCTAAATACTTGTTGGCCTGCGTCGTCACGAACTCCTGTCCCCAGGGTGTCGTAGCTACTACGGCCAGAAATCCCGTCAGCAGCAACACCACGGCAATGACTACAAACAGAAGGGTGATGAGGAATCTTTTCACAGACGATTTATCGGTGGTTGAGTCAGCTTACTACACTATAAATGGTAAACGAACCGTAACAACTATCCTTGTGCAAACTCGCCAGCCGCATGGTTGGTTTGAAACAGAACGTACTTTCACCAAATCAGGCTATTTAGTAAACCATTGTGTCTATTTTTGGCTATGAATCCCGACGATGTCTCTCCCGATCCGTGGGCGTTTCTGCGCAGCCACACAG